>NZ_JAWLCK010000146.1:0-5788 GCF_041687175.1 Lutispora sp. | reverse complement strand
ATTACAAAACCGCCCAATTAGGGCGGTTAATTCTTACTCTCAAATAGTATCTAAATGAATTTATTATTGTAAAGCTTCGTTCAATTCCTTTGTCAGTTCATCTGCATCGATTCCATAACGCTGAGCAGCCTGCTCAACAGACAAATATAATGCTCCACCTCAGCCAAAGCACTTGATCCCGAAATTCTTAAAAACATATTCCAAATCAGGATGTTTGAATAAAATATCGTCAATTACCATTTTTTTATCTATCATACCTACACCTCCATGTTTTTATCAAGATATTTTACAGAGCTTAAAGCAGCTACATTGCCTTCTCCCACTGCCTTAGCAATTTGAAAGGGCTTTCCTGCACAGTCTCCACAGGCAAAAACACCTGGAATATTGGTAGCCATTGATCTGTCAACTTTTATTGAACCATCTTCCAGCTCCAACCCATCTAAAAGCTGATTAACAGGCAGTACATTTCTAATAAAGAATACTGCATCTATATCTATTTTCTCCTCAGATGTAGAAAGAGATGTGACCTTATTTTCGTTACCAATAACTGATATTGGTTTGCCTTTTAATAACGAAATATTACCATTTGTTGTAAAACTTGTTTTATAAAGAGGCAAATAGTATACCTTAGAGCAAATCTCGCTTAAAAACCTTGCCTCTTCTTCTCCTTCTTCATTTTCAGATACAATAGCAACTGTCTTATTCCGGTATAAAGGACCATCACATGTAGCGCAATATCCTACACCTCTTCCAAGGTATTGCTCCTCACCATCTAACAGTTTATTTCTAGCCTTGCCAGTTGCAATAATTATTGTTTTTGCATCATAAAAATTGTTCCCTGCGTTTATTGTAAAGTAATCACCCATATTAAGGATATTGTACGCCATTTCATTCTTCTTTTCTATTCCCATTTCCTCTAAATGCTTTTCATATATGGATATAAGTTCTTGTCCACTTATATTATTTATTCCAAGATAGTTCTCTATATTAGGAGCCTTGCTAAGCCCTGTTACCTTATCAGTACCAGCAAGAATTATAAAATCCTTGTTTCTTATTTTCAGGTTTAATGCTGCAGACATGGCTGCAGGACCTCCTCCTACTATTGCTGCATCAAACATACGAATACCTCCATTATACATTACTCTTTGTATATTTTTTCTTCCATCCTTTCCAAAGGCTCATCAACAATAATATGTTCTATATTTAAAGCAACACCTTCCACACTAGGAAGCACATATCTTATATTTTCTAATTCGGTCATAGTATTTACCAGAGAGCTTATTGTCATATCTTCTCCTGCTGCTCCTCCCCAATGCTCGGTATGCATTTCCTTTGAGAAATCTAAATAAACAGTTTCATCTTCAATCTCTACATTTAATATTTTGACTTCATTAGGTATAGTTTTATATAAATTTTCATCTTTAGGTCCTTTTATTAGCTCTTCTAATACTATTCTCGCATAATCTTCATTGTTTATGTTCTTTTCTACAGTAATAACTCTATGTTCAGGAACCACAAATTCGGCTTGAGAATTTGCAAAATATAATATTATATCCCTTGCTTCCTCTTGCTGAATTTCTGATTCAGTCGCAATATCTTTATCATCATTTTCCAATCCTGTGCATCCGCTAAAAATAACTACAACTATGAGTAATATAAATAGAATTCGTTTCATCACTGAGCCTCCATTATTGTCTATTTAGTTTTCTCCTAATATTAATTGTTAATCCTAATATAAATAATACTGCTTGTACTGTCAAATAATAGATAATTATTCTAAGTGCTACATCATAAAAGAAAGTTTCTGGAAAAATATTTACAAGTCTATCCACCTTGGGATCTAGTAACCATAGGTCATTGTTGAAAAATATCTCATGAAATATTGTGAAATATTTATAGAAATCAATATTTATAAGCATTATTAAAACAATAATAGGCAATGTACCCAGTATAGATGAAAGTAGAAATAGTTTACTTAAATTTGATTCTGATTTTTTAAAAATCAGAATACCTATTAAACAAAGAAAAAAAATAAAAATGCCGTTTCTGATATTTCTTCCAATAACGAAAAGATTTTTTACATCAACCATATGAAGTTTATCTCTAGGACTTAAGAATTCTTGCTCTTCTCCTCTTATTGCTACTTTAAAATCCAGATCTTTCCGCTTATCCTTCAAATAATTAAGAAGTTTTTCTGTTGATTCCATCAGATCCTCTTGTTTAATGCCCAATTTACCATATATATTATTTTTTTCATATTGGCTATCATAATAACTCATGTTAAAAGCAATCAATTCTGTTGCCGTAAGCAATATAAATAAAGATAGGAATAGTGCAAGTAAAACATAAAAACTATTCTTCAGTATTTTTTGTAACATTTATATGCTCCTTAAATTATTCTACAATTTTTTGATCCTATAATTTAAATTATATCATAATCTTATTGTGAAATTTATTTATATTTTTTAAATAATAGCCATAAAAATGTGCAATAAATATTAATTAAACCACCGGAAATAATAAAAAAGAGGTGATTTTTTTGATTAGGAAAAGAAATTTATATAAATCTATAGCTTTTTTGCTTATATTTATTGTAATAACCTGCCTCGCTTCCTGTTCTCCTCAACTAAAACCTTCACCAGGTGCTTCTCAGAAAGAAGATGAGAATAAACCGCCTAAAGAATTGGAAGAGTTGAGGAAAAGCATAGAAGAAATTGAGAAAACTCTTATGTCTATGTATGAAGATAAAAAGAAAGCTCAACAAGGCATAGTTTCTCCATCAGGTGGCGGTAATCAACAGGGACAAAGTGAAGGTCAGGGTGGTGAACAAAGTGGTCAGCAGGGCGGTCAACAAGGAAGCCAAAGTCAGATAACAATAGAAATGGAACCCAAAGAACTGACAGAGTTCACAAAGCAACAGCAGCTTGCAAAGCAACAGGAGGAACTTGCAAAAAAGCAAAAGGAAACTCTAGAAAAATTTGAAGACTTGAAAAAGAGAGTAACTGATTTGCACGGAAAGTGGAATTCTTATGAACCAAAAGCGGTAAAAGATTTAGCTCAGACAAAATCTATTGAGGAATTTGAAAAGAGTCTTGATGATTTAACGAGTGCCATACAATCAAAGGATGAATACAAAAATCTACTTGCGGTTAACTCTCTATATAAAACTTTACCCGATTTTTATGAGCTTTACACTACTAAAGAACCTCCAGACCTGGACAGATTAAGATATAGCGTAAAAAAAATAAAGCTATTGGCTGAAAAAGATGATTACAACTCTATGAAACCAACTATGGAATATCTTATAAATGTTTGGTCAGTAGCAAAACCTAAATTAAAAAAGGATGTAAATGATTTAATGAATAATTTTGAATTCGCATTAAACGACCTAAAGAGTGCAGTTGAAAACAAGAATAAAATAATAATCGATGCCAAATCAGAGGTGCTGACAAAAATAATAGATGAAATTGTAGAAAAATTAAAGGATTGAGTACAGCATTTTAATGATAAGAGCCAGAGCTATTGCTACAAATATTGGTTTAATTACTTTGGCTCCTTTTTTTATTGCAAACTTTGCTCCTGTCAAACCTCCTAATATCATTGAAATGACAAAGGGAATACCCAATAAAAAGTCTACACTGCCATTTAATCCAAATGTAATTAATGATGCAGCACAGCTTGTAAAATTAAGTATTCTTCCATTTCCTGCGCTTATGGGATAATCGAATTTATATATGCTTATAAAAATAAATATCAAAAAGGATCCTGAGCCTGGGCCAAACATTCCATCGTAAAAACCTATAGCGAAGGCTAATATACAACCTAAAGCAATATTCTTTTTTGTCAAACCCTGGAAATCATTGGAAGCGCCTAGATCCTTTTTACATATAGTATATATAGCGATTATTAATGTCAAAACCAATATGATTATCTCAAGAGCTTTTTCATTTATGCTTAAAACCGTTTCTACTCCCAATACTGCTCCTATAAGTGTAAAGGGAATCATATACTTAATCAAAGGAAAATATATCTTTTTTGATTTGGAATATGTCACGGTGCTGGAAAAAGAGCCAAAAAATGCACCAAGTTTATTTGTACCTAAAGCTAAGTGAGGGGGTATGCCGATAGCCATAACAGCCGGTATGCTGATTATACCACCTCCACCTGCAATAGAATCTACAAATGCTGCCATAAACCCGGCAGCACATAAGAATATCAATACTTCAAAGTCCATGGTTAATAAATCTCCAATCTATCATGTAACATTTCCTTAACTTTTTTTTCAATAAATGTAAAAAAATCAATATAATCATCTCTTATAATATGCTTTGCTTTGTCTATTATCCTTGAAGCTTTATCAATATCGATACTAATACCATGTCTAGCTTTCATGTGATAATCATAGTTTATAGAAAGTATATGACTACTTATATTCTCCTTATATACAAAATGTTGAAACCTTTTAAAACTATTCTTCAGTTTTCCAGTCTCTAGCCCATAATATTCCTCTAAGCTGGACTCAATTTCATGCATTGTGTGATTATCCTTCAATGCTTTATCAAGCAGCTCCAAAAGATCTTCATTTTCATTGAGGATTTCAAATTCTACAGCCATTTCAATAAAGTTATGAGCTTTCCAAAGTCCAAATTCCACAGGAATATTGCATGCGTCTATCACTTCTTCTACTATACTTTCAGCTTTTTGGAAGCAGTACCCCATTGACCCTTCATATGCATCATCCCCATAATAATCAAGACCTTTAGGTGAAACAGTATGGGTTGTTGCAGATATTGCAAAATCTAAAAACTTAGAGTTTTTCTCATAATAATAGTCGTACAAATCCCAGCCGACTCTATGGGTAGCTTCATAGGGCAATTCTCTGGATACAAGAGCATCGGGAAATATGGAACCCAGCACAGTCATATTATTCGAGTATCCTAATACATTTCTGCTAAACCATATATGGGTAAATGGAAACATAAAAACACATCCCAAAGTATTATATACTATTACATTATATAATACTTTGGGATTAAAAAGAATGGGTTTATATTTATTGATTTTCAGATGGTCTCATTATAGCCTTTATTATCTCATTAACTATCAATGGTGTCAAAGCAAATACTATAACAATTGCCCAGTCTCTTAAATTTAAGTTATGAACACTAAATGCACTGGCAAGGAAGGGTACCGAAATAACAACCAACTGTAAGAATAATCCTACTCCTATGGCTCCTATAAGATACTTGTTAGAGAATACTCCTATTTTTAATATTGATTTTACTGAGTTTCTCATTGATAATGAATAGAACAACTGTGAAGCTGCTATAACCACAAAGGACATAGTCCTAGCATATGTCAACACTTCTTCAGGTATATTTTTTGAACCTAAACTATATCCATGTTCAGTTATTCCAAAGTAGAAGGCTACCAATGTCAATATACCTATTAAGCTGCCCCCGATTATGGCTCTCAGTCCTGCCCCCTCAGCAAAGAAGCTTTGCTTTGGATCTCTTGGTTTCATCTTCATAACATCCTTATCTCCGGGGTCTACTCCAAGAGCTATAGCCGGCAGTGAATCTGTAATCAGGTTTATCCATAGTATTTGGGTAGGCAGCAATGGCACAGGCCAGAAGAATAATATGGAAGCAAATATGGATATAACCTCGCCCAGATTGCATGATAATAGAAATATAACAGCCTTTTTTATGTTTGCATAGATGTTTCTGCCCTCTTCAATTGCATGGACTATAGTTGTAAAATTATCATCTGTCAATATCATATCGCT
>NZ_JAWLCK010000145.1:1507-5795 GCF_041687175.1 Lutispora sp. | reverse complement strand
CCGGAAGGAGCACTTAAGGGCTTGCCTTCAAGAGCTATACAATACATCTTAGCTCTCTAGGAATGATATATATTTGTCAGCTTTCAGAGAAGGTATTTGTGGAAATTCGTAGAATATTACAGTCTATCATTAATAAGCGAAGGTGATGCTTAATGAGGTCATGTGAAGAAAATTACAATATGGTTATAGAAAATATGAAGATCGTTGATGATCCGGAAAATCTTAAGTGCACCTGCCCCAATACACTATGCGTATGGCACGGACGCTGCCGGGAATGTGTGGCTATACACAGATATCATGAGGACCATGTTCCTGAGTGCTTTCAATTGATTTTTAATAGTAAGGGTGAGAAGAGGTAGGTAGAAAACCGCAATATAAGGCTATGCCTAATATTGCGGTAGTTTTTTTGTGGTGGGGTACGGTGTTATAACCCTAGTTGGCAATAATCCTTGGAATTTCTAGAATACACTTTTGTAAATACTTTTTTATATCCTTCTCCCAAAATCTGATTACCTTCCAATCCATACGTACCAAATCCCCATTATGTCTTTTATCACGTTCTATACTTTTCTCAATTTTTGGAATCCAATATTCTCTATTTGATTTAATTTTATGCTTCTTTGTATCCCAATTATAGCCATGCCAAAATTCACCGTCTATAAAAATAGCAATCTTATGTTTAGTAATAGCTATATCAGGTTTACCGGGAAGTAGTGCATAATTCTTCCGATATCTAATACCACGATTCTATAATTCTTTGCATAGTAATCTTTCTGGAGTTGTATTCTCACTCTTTATTTTTTTCATCAATTTTGATCTTTCTGAAGTTGTATCAAAATAATAACTCATATATCCACCACTAAATTCTATACCCAAGCTTCCTCATGCGAATATAAGTTTTGTGGAATACCGATAAGTTGTATATCAAATTTCAAACTAGGCTCCACATAAGTACTAGCACTATGTATCCTAAGTGAGATCTGCCAGCCTTGGTCTAAAGCGATAATTACTGTGTTATTTGAATTTTGTTTGAAATAAATATCAAAAATTCTTGTAGGTAAATGTAAATTTGGTAAATTAATCATAGGTCTTACTCCTGCTGCTGGCCTATTCAACGTACCATAAAGTGAAAATGCTTGGATCTTGGTCATTCTTCTATTATCGATCGAAATAACCTTATAAAAATCATAATTACCTAATAAGTAACTCATAAGCCTAGCAGGAACTACACCAGGATTAGCAGCATCAAGCCTTCTTAATTCACTTATAAATGATTGAAGAATGGGTAAATAATATGATTCACCTTTATTAGGCACTTGATTCCACTTAATCCCTTGACCTTTTAACTCTCTTAATTGCGAAAAAAGAGGGCGTATTTCTTCGAAGTAAGTGGTAGAGCATGGAATATTAAGCCATGATGCTCCAAAGTCCAGTACGTCAGAAAGCCTAGAGTGCTTCACTGCCATATGATTATGCTTTACGGATAAACCTATTTCCCAGCCTGTACCTCTTCTAATCATAAGAATATCTCTAACATCACCAGCAATACCCCTGGCATCTTCTTGTATTGATAAGTATAAGGGAATATCACCATTTGGGTTTTCGAGCAATGGTTCAAGCCTTAATAATACATTTAATGCAGCATTAGCTGCGGATATCATCTTTTGCTGCATTATTGGTTGAAGAGTATTATAAAATTCTCTAGTAGAGTTATAAGCATCGTTTTGTTCAATAGTAATTGTCTGATTTGTTGATAGACGGTTATAAATCGCTGTTAAGCAAGCATACTCAAATGCTTTTCCGAGTTGGACTTGTCTAGGCATATAACATTCTCTCCTTTTTCTAGAGTTGAATATAATGCTTTAGCAATAGCTCCAGCAAGTTTTACAGGTACTGCATTACCTATTTGTTTGTATTTTGAAGTTAAATCTCCAACAAACTCCATACCAAGTGGAAATGTTTGGATGGCTGCTGCTTCTTGCCATGAAAATCTTCTAGTAGTCCCTTCAGAACCAAATGACCATAAATCTTTGTGTATTTTAATCATTTTGGGGGAGGAAGGATGTAAAGGGACTTGCTTTGCCATGGCTGGAATAGTATAGGATGTATCATCCCAATCCCTACGCCTATTTCTACTCATATATCGAGAAGAATAGGAGGCATTACAAATATCTTCAATCTTAGGTTCTTCAACAGAAGAGAGCGCTTCACGAATAGTTACTTTGTGATCCAACGGTTCTGGAAACTCAAAATTTAGTTTACAATTTTCTTTGATGCCAACAAGAATTACTCTCTCTCTATCTTGCGGAACACCGAAATCAGATGCATTTAATAATTTTGCCTTAACTATATATCCTTTACTTTTAAAATCCTCAATAATGGCTTCAATAATTGCACCACTACCAAGAGTCAGTATACCCTTAACATTTTCTGCAACAAAAGCAGTTGGTTCCTTTAACTCAACAAGTTTTACAAAATGCCTATACAGAGAATTTCTTTTGTCGTCAATTTTTCTTGGGCCAGCTAGACTAAATCCCTGACAAGGGAACCCGCCTAAAATCACATCAGGTTTTGGAATATTGTTAAATTCTAATTTTGAAATATCACCATGAACAACGTCTGCAGTAGACCAAATTTTGTGAGTTATACATGCATCTTTATCTATATCATTAGCCCATAGAATCTTATATCCCTGGTTTTCAAAACCCATATCCATACCGCCAGCTCCTGAAAAGAGGGAAACAATAGTATAGCTTTTTTTCATAAAAACTCTCCTTCCGTTTGAATAAAAGCATAATATACAAATATTCTCTTGCTGTTTATATTCGGGTTATAAATAGAATGTTACCTAAAGTAAAAGCCTACAAATAGATTAAGTACGGGGAATAAATAAATTTTATAATCAAATATAATTATATCATACCAAACCATATAGTATAAACAGTCTGATATCAAATCAGCTCTATGCACGAATTGACACTTATGTAATTATCTGGTATCATATATTAAGAACATATGTTCGTTTTAAAGGGAGGGGTAATATGAATTTAGTAAGCCTATTTGCAGGTGCCGGTGGTATGGATGTGGGCTTTAAAAAGGCTGGTTTTAATATAGTATGGGCAAATGAGTATGATAGTAGCATATGGGAAACTTATAATAGGAATCATACTGCTTTTCTTGATAAAAGAGACATTAGAAAAATCGATTCTTCAGATATACCAGATTGTGATGGCATAATCGGCGGTCCACCTTGTCAAAGTTGGAGTGAAGCAGGATCATTAAGGGGTATAAATGATGAGCGAGGAAAATTATTTTATGAATTTATCAGAGTTTTGAAAGATAAAAAACCAAAGTTTTTTGTTGCCGAGAATGTCTCGGGTATGTTAGCTGATATCCACAAATCAGCAGTTGAAAATATCATCAAAATGTTTATTGAAGCAGGGTATAATGTTTCAATAAAACTTTTGAATGCACTAGACTACGGGGTGGCACAGGATAGAAAAAGAGTATTTTATATAGGTTATAGGAAAGACCTAAACATAAGCTATAATTTTCCTTTGCCCATTGTAAAGAAACTTGTCTTAAGAGATGTAATATGGGATTTAAGAGACTCTGCTATACCAGCTTTATCAAAAAATAAGACCAATGGGAATAAGTGTTTAGTTAAAAACCATGAATATATGATAGGAAGTTTTTCAACTATTTATATGTCACGAAATAGGGTTCGCACATGGGATGAACCTTCATTTACAATACAAGCAGGGGGTAGGCATGCTCCTATTCACCCACAGGCACCAAAAATGGAGTTTGTTAATCAAAATAAAAGGATATTCGTTCCAGGTAAAGAGGATTTATATCGGAGGCTAAGTGTTAGAGAATGTGCTCGTATACAAACATTTCCTGATGATTTTATTTTTTACTATAACGATGTAAGTAATGCGTATAAAATGATAGGGAATGCAGTGCCTCCAGAACTAGCGTATCATGTTGCTAACAGCATTAAAATTTCTCTTGATCAAAGTATCCGATGTAATAAAGTAAAAATCCAATTCATACGCACTGCTCGGTCATTCTTTGAGGGTTCTCAACCCTCTCTCTATAAAACAACAAACAAAAAAGACTTTTTGCTAAATAGCCAAAAGCCTTGAAATAATCATTTATGGCGGAGAGAGGGATTCGAAGCCGGGTGGCCGGCAGCCATAATTTGGTCAGTGAGTCATGTTTATTTGAAGCATATGAGATACCCGATTCATACATAATGTTCGGCCATTCTTTGAGGGTTCTCAAC
>NZ_JAWLCK010000145.1:0-1407 GCF_041687175.1 Lutispora sp. | reverse complement strand
TCAACCCTCTCTCAAATACAATTAAAAAAACCACAATATTCGCTAATATCGAACTTTGTGGTTGAATAATCATATATGGCGGAGAGAGAGGGATTCGAAGCCGGGTTGCCGGCAGCCATAATTTGGTCAGTGAGTCATGTTTATTTGAAGCATATGAGATACCCGATTCATACATAATGTTCGGCCATTCTTTGAGGGTTCTCAACCCTCTCTCAAATACAATTAAAAAAACCACAATATTCGCTAATATCGAACTTTGTGGTTGAATAATCATATATGGCGGAGAGAGAGGGATTCGAACCCTCGGACCGCGTTAACAGTCACACGATTTCCAGTCGTGCGCCTTCGACCAACTCAGCCATCTCTCCATTTGTTGAGCTGTTGCTCGTACTTTAGTATTATACTAAATAAGTCATTAAATATCAACAGTATTTTGTTTGCTGTTTTACAATATTTCGCTAATTTGCTGAATGTCTTGCTATTAAAATGGCAAATTGTGTGATAAAGTAGTTATAATATCATGTGGATATTATGTGAATTATCAGTGTGTGTAATACAATACGAAAGAGGAATGGATCTATGAAATTTTCTTTTGACAGGACCCTTGTAAAGTACAGTATATATATCGTGGTGCTTGCAACCATACTATATATAATATACAGGATAGTTTCCAATCTGGAGCTTATATTGAGCACTGTCATGGGTGCTTTGTCCGGTCTGCTTGTGGTTCTGGCACCCTTTATAATAGCGTTAGTCATAGCATATCTGCTTCATCCTGTGGTGTGTTGGATAGAGTGCAGAGTGATGAGCAGCAATAGGTTTTTCGCTGGAAAATCAAAAAATGCAAAAAAACAACAGCAGTTAAAACGGACCATAAGTGTCCTGCTTACATATCTGGTGGTTATCGGGCTCATTGTCATACTGCTGTACAGCACCTATGCAATGATTGGGGGGCAGATCAGCAGGCAGGTTGATTTTAATGCGATTATCGAGTCCATTTCCAGTTATTCCGAAAGGTACAATCAGATATATGAGCAGCTGCGGGTATGGCTGGAAAACAGCGGCTTGTCGGAAAATCTGAAACAGCAGTTCATAAAAGCTGCGGACAGTGCCAATGAGATAGTGGGCTCTGCCATATCCAAGGCCTTTGATCAGATAAGAGGGGTCGGAAGCAATATTGTCAATGTAGCTTTGGGACTCATATTGGCCTTCTATATATTGAAGGATCTGGAGTACTTCAAGGGACTCTACAGGGATACTTTGAATGCGGTTGTGAAAAAACGGCATAATGAAAATTTCAGCAGTCTGATGACTGATATCAACTCCATAGTATCAAGCTTCATAAGAGGGCAGCTGCTGGATGCCTTGATCGTAGGCATACTGAGCTCCATTGGATTGTCACTTATA
>NZ_JAWLCK010000144.1:0-5811 GCF_041687175.1 Lutispora sp. | reverse complement strand
TCTGTGGTGCCTAACATGTCTGGTGATACACCGTTAGCCGTCTCTTTATAATTCAAATCCTTTGTCTGAGCCCTTCAAAATACTTGCTGCCTGAAGCTCTTTAACTAGCTTCTCAAGATAATATTCTTTGGCATTGAAAATCTAGCTGTCATCTTAGGATCTACAATCTGGCATATCTCCGTATTTCCAACTGCACTTAGAAGCATTCCTGCTTCATTAATATCCATATTCAGCTTTTTCATTACTATGTGAAGCATATCCTCAGCAGATTCCTTGACTGCTTTATATAAATCCTCATTGGACGCAATGGTATAGACCATATCTTCACATTCCAATGCTGGATTATTTAATTTGCAGCCTTTGATCACTTCAACTTTTACAGTCACTTTCCCGCCGATCTCCACACCTGTCACCATTACTTCGCCGTCTCCCATAACTGCATGGAGATCACCCATAGCAAGCAAAGCTCCTGGATGAAATACAGGCAGGTATAATACAGAACCTTCCACAATCTTGTTGTTGTCCATGTTTCCACCATGTGCTCCCGGCTCTCCATTTGGTATGGCTTCCCCTTCTGGAGCTACACCGATAACGCCAATCATTGGCCTACATGGAATGTGAATATCATTGTTGAATACTGCATTTCCATCTTTTATAGGCAGTATTTTTATCCTTGAACTATCAATATTTTCACCAAAAATACCTGAGCCGGGTATTGCAGCCATTACACCATAGTCATTGATCTCAATCTTTTGAATCTCAACTTTCAATACATCTCCTGGCTCAGCCTCTTTTACATACAAAGGTCCTGTTGCTGGGTTGATTCTGTCCCAATTCAACTTTTCTATGGACTGCTCACAGCTGCTTATTTGGTCTTGAAAGCAATCGCAGGTTTCAAATATTACTGTAGTGCCTGACTCAACCTCCAATGCAGGTTTATTTTCACTGCTCATGCTGTAAATCAGCTTATCTCTGGTAATTAGCTTTTCCATACCCGAACCTCCTTTGTTTGTACTTAGCATAATATTTCTCTCATCTTATATTTTCCAATATATGTCCCCAAACATCCAAATATATCTCTTTATTATCGTTCTCCTGAAAATCAGGTATATTGCCTAATCTCCAAAGTGAAACTCCCTGTATTCCGAACATCTTTGCAACATCTACCTTGGCTCTTATGCTTCTGGAATCTTCGTACCATATTACATTTTGGGTCTCATCATTGGCGTCAAAGAAAGTGGCATAGGGATTCTGATAGCGGTCTGAATAATTAATAGTCACATCCTCCATCATGAGCCTTTTTTGTATTGCTTCGTAGCTGGGATTATAGGGATACTTGTTGATTACCTTTCCCTCTTTTAACTTCCATTGTACGGCATCGAAGGAAAACTGTATCCATATCTTGCTCCTGTCCTCTATACCTTTTTCTTCATCGGTAATTGCCTTTAGAGCATAATATACTTCATCAATTGGTGATACGGGAGTTATAGTATACCCCATCTCCATCTCCGCCTCAGTCAACTGCTTGGCATAATAATCATGAGCCATCAGTATGACTTTGTCTGCTATCTGTCCGATAGTCTTGTAGTCATATCCGTCATAATATGCTTGTCCAGGCTTTCTCACAGGATGTACCGCTACATACAAATTCTTGCCTCTCTTATCAAGCTCTGACTTGAGTTCTTTCAAGAAAATATTGAAGGTCTCTCTCAGCAATTCTCCTCTCATATCTTCAAAATCTATTACAACACCGTCCATAGTAAGGATTCCACCATCCATAGGATTTGTTACCTTAGAAAGAATTGCTTCTATTGCCTGTTCTCGTTTTTCTGTATTGGTCAAAATATACTGAATAAAAGGGATATTTGAACCCTCTTTCGTGTTGATGTTTGTATTGTTACTAGCCAAAACCATAAGGCTTGCGTGAACACCATTATCCTTTGCCATAGATAAGGGTTCCTCATATCCTTGAGGTATGGCATATTCGTTGTTGTTGGTTCTTGATGTGTTGAGCACAATCTCATCTTTTTCCCCATCATATTCAAGACGGCTCCACCCAAATCCGATAGAATCAAGTTTCTTTATCATATCTGCCTGTCCAGCTGATTTTATAGCATAAAATCCATGCAACTCACTAATAGGCTGGATGAGCCTTTGATACATACGGGTCATCATAGCTGCCGCTTCTTCCCTTTTAGCAGTGTCGTCTGGCTTAAAGAGGCCATTTCCTACACCATTGATGATACCGAAATCTTTGGCAATGGTTATGTAACCTATGTTGTTTGAAACATCCACAAAAGGACTCTCCAAGCTATTCAACTGCTCTGCAAGTGTCTTATAGCCTAAAGCCCTAACAAGCATTACTGCCATTTCTTCACGGGTGATGTGGTCGCTGGGTCTGAACTTTTCTGCTTTTGATACTACATCATGCTGCAATGCTGTTTCTATAGGTTGATAATACCACTTAGTGGTATCCATATTATCAGTAAAGCTGCCTTGTTCTGGTGAAACCAGTTCCCACTGCATCAACTTAACTAGGAAAGCTGCAAATTCACCCCTAGTGATAACAATGCCAAGTCCAAACTTATTATCGCCTATACCATCGGTAATCTTTAAATTCCGCAATTCATGTATCTCCTTGTATGCCCAATGATCCTTTGGCACATCCACAAAAGTTGAAACTGTGTCCTCATTGGCAAAGGCAAAGCCAGTGAATAGCATAGATAATATAACCATAACGCTTATTATAGACTTGAATTTTTGCATAATGAATAAACCTCTCTTTATTGTGAAAATCTCTAAACTCTCTATTAACACTAACATTACAGTTGTAACCAGTGCTTGTCAAGGTTATAAAATATGGTTAGATTTTCAAGCAGGATACTATTCATAACCATATGCTAGTTTTTTAAGAAAATAATTTGAACCCTCCCATAGCAAACTTTGTCCTTGCTAATATATTTATTGTATTGATAAAATGATAGTAAATTAATTTACTTATGAACTTGAATGTGAGGGTTATAGATGTTAGAGGAACTAGATGCTATATACTATAAAGATGATGACTTTACACTATTGTTTGGAGATTGTGTTTCCATAATGAAAAAAATACAAGATAATACTTTTGATATGATATTTGCCGATCCTCCATATTTTCTCTCAAAAAATGGAATTACCTGCAGCGGTGGAAAAATGGTATCTGTAAATAAGGCAGAATGGGATATGGACAAGGATGTAGAACAGATGCATGAGTTTAACTATGCCTGGTTGTCAGAATGTAAAAGGATCCTTAAACCAAACGGCACCATATGGATTTCCGGCACATTTCATAATATATATTCTATTGGCCTTGCTTTACAACAATTGGATTATAAATTGCTCAACAACATAACCTGGTACAAAAAGAATGCTCCACCAAACCTTTCTTGCAGATATTTCACTCATTCAACAGAAACAATATTGTGGGCAAAGAAAAGTAAGAAATCCAAACACTACTATGACTATAAGTTGATGAAGGAGATAAATGGTGGTAAGCAGATGCGTGATGTCTGGGAGATTCCTGCTATCAACAAAAAGGAAAAGAAACACGGTGATTTTCCAACGCAAAAACCTTTAGCTCTACTAGAGAGAATAATACTTGCCTCAACAAAAGAGGGAGATAAAATACTTGACCCATTTAATGGCTCAGGCTCAACCGGGATTGCTTCTATTAAACTTAAGAGGAACTACACTGGCATTGATAATGTTCCAGAATACTTGGACCTAACCCTGCGAAGATATATTGAAATTAATTGATTACTTAGTCGTATTAAAACCTATAAATAGTTTAGTATTGCTTCAAAAGGAAGAGTTTCACAATAAGTGAAACACCTTCCTTTTTTATTTACTATAAAATAAAGTCAAAACTTGTATATTGGAGGTTTATGATGAAGAATCTTAGATACTATACACAGAAAAATCTATCAACTCCACATCAAGTGTTTGAATATTTAATGGACACACTCAAAGATAGCATATTTACCTGGGATTACTTCTCCGATTTTAATAAGGCAGTAACCAATGTGGAAGAAATAAAAGACGAGCTTTCTGTGCTCAATTCTTTGCTTGGCATGGATGAGAATAGAATTAACGATGAGTTTATTGCACTATTAAAAAACTATCCAAACACAAGAAGGGTATTACCAATTCTAATTGCATTAAGGCCGGGAAAGCTAAATGAAACTCCTATAATTGACGATATTGATACACTTATCTCCAAAAATATGAGAGACCTATTTTCTCCAAAAGTACCTCTTACTCCAGAGGTAGCTGATAACTTAATAAAATTCTTCACTTCATCAGGTTTAAAAGATTTCTTTACCAATAGAAAAGTAACTAACATTATCGATTATTGTATCGGTGTTGAAGTTGGCATGGATACCAATGCTAGAAAAAATAGAACTGGAACAGCTATGGAAAATCTTCTGGAAAACTATCTTGCTAACTTCTGCGAAAAGCACGGTATAGATTATATAAAACAAGCAACAAAAAATAAGATAGCTGAAAAATGGGGTATAGATATTGAGGTTGACAAAATCGATAGACGATTTGACTTTGCTATTAAAAACAATCAAAATAAGCTTTTCTTTCTTGAGGTTAACTACTATAGTGGTGGAGGGTCTAAACTTAAAGCTACTGCTGGCGAGTATAAATCTCTCCAAGAGTGGTTATCTCCACAGCATATTACCTTCATATGGGTTACTGATGGACTGGGATGGCGTACAGCAAAAACTGCTTTGTATGAAACATTTTTAGCAAATGATTACCTCTTTAATCTCCATATGGTATCAGATGGAGTTCTAAATGAAATTATTAAAACTCTCTACCCTGCTAAATGTTAGTTTTGAATACATATGTGTATATAATGATTAGTTCAGCCAACTGCAATATAATGATATCCTAAAGTTTATAACTGAAAGTAATTGTTATTACTTCTTTAACCTTTATGGAATTGCCAAACACAAACTAGGGAGGGTTACTATGTCATATTCAGTAATGAGACAGCAATTATTAAATGAATTCAATAAGAGTAATATCCTACAAGTATGGAATGCTGGACAAATCAATACATTACATTATCAAATTCCAAATAACTATAATCTTAATCTTACAATTAATTATCCAGGCAAGAAAACAAAAGTTGTAAACAATACTATTAAAGCCTACGATTATAGGGTAGACCTCAACGGAATTGCTATATCTCATGCTAATATCATTACAGATCTATATAATAAGGCATTGCAACTTATACAAATGGGGAACGATACACGTATCTTAGAAGACCTTCTAATTGATATTGCTTACAATGGAATCAGTTATAGAAGAACAGAACATTTAGCTATCGACCGATTTGAGTTTACAGCACCAAGTATTCAACTATTAAACCAAATATCAACAATTCACGCTAGAATTCAAAAAACATTCCAGATAGATGGAAATGTAAATTGGAGTTATTCATTAGATGAGCTTGCAAATTCAATATCTTGGATAGTCCTTCAAGAAGATATTAATTATCCTATGCCTAGATATCAAGGTAGAAAAATGCCTTTTTATCGTTACCTTGAAGCATTGTATTGTGCTGCAAATCCCCAAAACCCATATAATTATACCCTAAAAGATGTAATTGTCCGTGCACTAGTCCATAATGGTCCACCACCAGCACTTTGGACAGGGTGCAATATTAACTATAGCCCTATTAAATCGATAAAATAGAGGTTGAACTTACAACCTCTATTTTAATGGATAATTTCTTATAACAAGCTCTGATATAGC
>NZ_JAWLCK010000143.1:0-5892 GCF_041687175.1 Lutispora sp. | reverse complement strand
ATTACGGGCAGCATCAAAACTCGCTCCGCTCAAACAGTTGATGCTGCTATTCCTCCATTTCGTTAAGAAGCTCTAAGGTTCCTACGCAAAGGCTACTCCTCAATATTCACAGCAATCCTGGTTTGTGATATATTGCAGAAGCTGTTATAGAACAATCAACACCGACGTGGGGAAGTATCTCCGAAGAAGCCTTTCACTGACCTCGGAACGCAATACCCTCGGGCAAAATAACCAGACGGGCAAGCAGAGATGGGACCCCCGCCAGTGATTTTGCTGGCTTTGAAAGGCGATGAGGACATACTTTCCCGATAGTCGGAATTTGCAACAAACTATGTCACAGCATTCCATTTTTATGCAACAGATCATATGAATCCCATCCATTGCAACATAAGGTAAACGTGTTGAATAATGCAGAAAACTATGGGATAATTTTTGTATACAAGTTGATTTTTTATTGATCTATCTTTATTCAGAAAAGGAAGAGGAACAATTGTGAGGATTAGAATGAGTATGTTGATTCCGGTAATATTGGTATTAATATCTACTACGGTAGTGCTGCTTTCATTATCAAGTCTCAAGTATGACAAAGAGGATAGAACAGCATCCTTTGGTAGTTCATCCAGGAGGATTGTTTGTGTTTATTCGGGAAGCAGCGATAATTACAAGAAAAATTTGGAGGAAGGACTAAAAAAAGCGGCGAAGGATTTTGACATAGGGGTAATGTTTCATCATTTTAAGCCTCTGGAGGTTGAAGAACACTGCGAGGAACTGGATAAGGCAATTGCTGCAAAAGTGGACGGAATCATAACAAATGTGCCTGATACCGAGGCTGTACGTGAATATATTGAGATTGCACATAAAAAAAACATTCCAGTAATACTTATAGAAAGTGATTTGCCTGACAGTAGAAGGATTTCTTTTATAGGAACCAATAACTATGCTTATGGTGTTCATGCAGGAAAACTGATGTACTCTGCCACAAAAGGACTTGCAAGAACTGCTTTATTCATCAATCCCGGTGCTGCCAAGCCGGATTTGAAGCAGCAAGGTTATATGAATACAATAAGCAACTATCCTGATATGGGTATTGAGCTTTTTGATGTTGCGGAAGCAAGTGTTATTGAGTACATAAACACCGTGCAATCTGTATTTGTGGACCAACCTCAGATCGATTCCTTTCTTTGCACTGATACTGAAAGTACCCTGGGAGTAGTCAGAGCAATGATAGAATTTAATAAAACCTATAATGTGGTAATAGGTTCGGGGGATTCAACAGAAATCATGAAGCATATACAAAATGGGATTATCTATGCTTCATTGGTGGAAGATACATATTCCATAGGCTACCTGTCGGTGGAATGTATGTTGAAGCATTTGATGGGGGAGAGTATTTCGGAATCCGTAAATCCCAACATACTGGAAATCCGGAAGGAGAATGTTGACAGTTTTCTTAACGATAGAAAGGACATGAATTAGAATGAGAGGGAAGATCTGGGATGTAATTCCTCTAAGAAAAAAAGTACTTATATATTTTTCTGTTGTTATTGTTTTTATAGGTGCGCTTAGCGTTATAGTATACTATAATATGGCAAAGACCTTCGATCAATTTGATAATGTCTATCTTAATCTGAAGACCTTAGAGGACTATACAGACTCCATTGAGAATATTAGTGCCGATCTTAATATATATCTTAGTGAAAGCGACCGCACATATATAAGCGCTTTTTACCAAAAGTACGAGGACTTAAACAAAAAGATGAAAGATACCCGCCTATCCTTTTCCAAGAAAGAAGACAGCATTCTTTTTGAGAACATTAGGTATATGTTCGAAACCTATGGTGAAGAGGCAGAAGCTGCTATTAATGAACACCGGAAAAGAAATCTGGACGGCTCCTCCGCAAAACTTTCAAGAGCATTAAAAATCCAGTCGTACATAAAAGACAGTACAGACGAACTGACCCTGAGCTATATTTCTGAAAGCAAGCTGTTCCAAAAGAATCTTCTGCAGCAGATGGTGGTATTACGGTCGTTTATGATATTGCTGATAATAATGTCGGTTCTGTTGTATGTTCTGCTTGCCCTATATTTGAACATGTCAATCGTAAAGCCTGTGGACAAGCTTGTTCAGATGGCAGAGAGGATTTCCAGGGGTGACTTTCAGGTGGAGCCGGTCAGAGTTAATCCTCATAACGAGTTGAAAATACTTTCGGATACTCTATTCCGTATGAGCTGTGATATAAAGGATTATATTGAGGAAATTGAAGAAAAGGCAGAGATGAAAAGCCTGTTGCAGATGAAGGAAATGGAGAACCTGAGAATCAATGCACTGCTTCAGGAAGCTGAACTTAAGAGACTGCAGGCTCAGGTAAATCCACATTTCTTATTCAATACTATTACAACACTGCATCACACAGCTTTTTTGGAGGGAGCATCGGAGACCTGTGAGATTGCTGAAGCTATATCAAAGATTCTGCGGTACAATCTTAGGAGGTCTGACAGAATAGTGAAGTTGTGGGATGAAGTAGAGAACATCAGGCACTATATTTATATTCAAAGAAAAAGATATAAGCACAGGGTCCAGGTCGAATTTGATATTGATGAAAGCTTGCTGGACCTTCCAATTCCTAACATGACGGTGCAGCCGATTGTAGAAAATGCTTTCATACATGGTATTGAGAACAATGAAGAAGGAGGAGAGATCAGCCTCCATATTTATAAGGATAAGGACTTGGTAGTGGTTGAGGTAAGTGATAAAGGTACAGGAATAGATGACGGAAAGCTAACCCAAATCCGTAGTGTTATAAACGATACTTCAGAGTTTAAGGGGCATACCACCGGACTTGGAATAAACAATGTTGTCAAAAGGCTGCAAGGGTTCTATAAGGTTAAAGACCTGTTCACTATTGAGAGTGTGGTAGGAGGTGGAACTGTTATAAAGCTTTTCCTGCCTTATGGCTTCCAATTTGAAGCAGAAGCCGTCGCAGAACAGGATGCGGATAAGGTGTCGGAGGGGAGACTATGATAAAGGTAATTATTGCAGATGATGAGGCTCTTGAAAGAGAAGTTTATAAGGTATTGATAAGAAGACATTTTCCTGAACTTAAGGTGGTTGCGGAAGTGGAAACCGGAAGAAAGGCCATAGAAGCCTTTGAAATACACAAACCCGAATTGATGCTGATGGATGTTAAAATGCCTGGTATAAATGGTATCGAAGCAATAGAGGAAATACGAAAAAGAAATTCCAACAGCAAATTCATCGTTGTCTCGGCTTACAACTATTTTGATTATGCAAAAGAAGCATTAAAATTAGGAATTGAAGATTACCTTCTAAAACCGGTGGCCAAGGATGAATTTATCAATGTGATAGGGGGAGTCCTTCAAAAAATAAAACTTGAAAAGCGTTCAAACAAGGAAGAATTAGAAATAAAGGAAAGGTTGAGGAGCATACTTCCGGTACTTGAGATTGAGACAGCTCTTGCAGTTATGATGGGTGATGATGACAGGATCAGACGGTATGCTTCCCTTCTGGATGTAGATATTTCTTCAGGATATATTGCAATTGGTATGATAAATGAGGAAAGCCTTGCTATAAATGATGAGATGGAGCGGGGCTTGATGACGGAAAAAATACAGGTATATATAAAGGACAACATGCCTGAGCTTAAGCCATGTCTGATCAGCAGCTTCATAGCAAATAAAATAGTTTTGGTTTTCTCATTACAAGGAGATGAACAAGACTATGATATAAGGGATAGTGCCTTTAAGAAAATGCTGAGAATTAGAAATGCAGTAAAGGATAATTTCAAGGTGAAAATGTGCTTCGGAATTAGTGAGGCACACAGCAGTCTGGGTGAAATCAGACACTCCTATAACCAGGCACTCACCGTCATTAACAATATTGACTCTTTTGGATCGGACATAGTTAATTATGGAGACATAAAAGGCGAGATTGTTAAGCAATTTCACTACCCTTATGAAATGGAAAAGCAGCTTCTGGAGAAAATCCGTCTTGGCATTACCGAGCATGCTATAAGGGTTTTCGTGGGTATATTTGATTATACGACGGAAACACTTGAGTGTAATGTGAACAGGGTCAAATTTGAATTATTACAACTATATTTTGCTTTAACAAGGCTGATTTATGAAGCAGGGAATGAGAAAAGCGGTCTAAGGGATTTTATTACGGGAAAAGACCGTTACTACAGTTTGAAAACACTGGAGGAAATTTACCATACCTTTGAAGAGGATATACGCCTTATATCCGACAGATTCAGGGAGGAGCGGACAAAGCGGGCAAAAGGGATACTGTTTCTTGCTGTCAGATATATTAATGAGAATTATATGAGGGAGCTTACTCTGGAGGAAGTAGCAAAGCAAGTATGTGTAAGCCCCAACTATTTTAGCAGGATGTTCAAAAATGAATACAGTAAGAGCTTTATAGATTATCTGACCCACATCCGGATTGAGGAAGCAAAAAAATTGATTCTGAAATCCGGCAGGAATATCAGTGATATATGCTGGGAAGTAGGCTATAGCGATCCGAATTACTTCACCAAGGTCTTTAAAAAAGTCACAGGATTGACACCCAGCGAATTTAAAGATATCAAGCTTGTAAAATAAAGGGGTGTGAGTTATGCGTCCGTCCAGAAAAATTATTCTTATGGCACTTGTGATCATGCTTATATCCGCAGTTGCAGCTTGTGAAAGCGGGGTGACCGAAAACCGGAACGGAACGGTATCCGCAAGCGGAGCTGGAACAGGTACTGCTTCCTTGAATAACGAGGTGAGCATTAAGGTAGGCTTTTCAATAGCCAGTTTTCAGGAAGAGCGGTGGCTGGTAGACAGGGATATTTTTATTGCAAAATGTAATGAACTGGGTGCGGAGGTCATACTGCAATCTGCAAACGGTAATGCAGAGCTGCAGGTGGAATAATGCAGGAAGCTTCTGGCTCAGAACATTAATGTCCTGGTCGTAATTCCCCAAGATGGTGAGAAAATGGCTTCTGTTATCGGAGAAGCAAACAGGCTGAATGTTCCGGTTGTTGCTTATGACAGACTTATAAGGAATTGCATCATTGACGCCTACGTATCTTATGACAATGTAAAAATAGGAGAAATGCAAGCGGAATATCTGGTAAGAAAGGCACCGAAGGGTAATTACA
Source organism: Lutispora sp. (assembly GCF_041687175.1). Classification (NCBI taxonomy): domain Bacteria; kingdom Bacillati; phylum Bacillota; class Clostridia; order Lutisporales; family Lutisporaceae; genus Lutispora; species Lutispora sp. Next base: position 730 of record NZ_JAWLCK010000143.1, on the reverse strand, counting down.
TACTCTTGGAAGGTGCACAGACTGATTACTGCTCTAAACAGATAAGAGAAGGGCAGTTGAAGGTACTTAAACCATATGTTGAAAAAGGCAATATCAAGATAGTCGCAGAAAAATGGGTGGAGGATTGGAATCCTTCAGTTGCACGCAATATAGTCGAAAAGGCTCTTGCAGATAACAATGATAATATCAAGGCAGTTGTAGCTTCAAATGACGGCACTGCAGGAGGTGCGATTAAGGCTTTGGCGGGACACAGACTGGCAGGAAAAGTGGAAGTATCCGGGCAGGATGCGGATTTGGCCGGCTGTCAGAGAATTGTGGAAGGCACTCAGAGTATGACGGTGTATGTACCGATCAAGGCTGAAGCAGAAGGTGCAGCAGCAGTTGCGGTAAGCCTTGCCGAAGGAGAGGCATTCACAGGTAATAATGGCGTAGACAATGGAAGGATTGTTGTTCCCACCTTGCTGTTAACACCTATTTCTGTGGATCGGGATAATATTATCAGCACTGTTATAAAAGACGGATATCAGAAATATGAGGAAGTATACAAGAATATACCAAAGGATAAACGACCTACACAAAGATAGATTGCATACCTTTTTTACTCATGCTCGATTGCTCTGTTGAAATCACGAATATACCCCTTATGAGGCTAATATAATATATTGATAAAAAAAATAAGGGGTGAAATAGATGAACAGAAAGCTTGTACTATTATTGGCACTACTTTTAT
>NZ_JAWLCK010000142.1:3292-5907 GCF_041687175.1 Lutispora sp. | reverse complement strand
GATGATGACAAAAACCAAAATGTGGTATAATGTAAAAAAAAGGGGGACAACCTCAACCTATTAGGGACTGCCACAATGAGCCACTGATGTATACCGACCCAACTGGCCATTGGAGAGAATCAGATAAAGGCTTAGATAAAGATTCAAGGATAGAAATATCAAGGCTGACTGATTTATATTACTCAACAGCTGATAAAGCTGAAAGACAAAAAATAGCTGATGCCGCACAAAAAGTCCGGGATAATGCAGGCAAGGCAACTGATGTTTCAAAAACGGGTCTGGATTATGCCAATACTGCTAGTGTGAAAAAGACAGGTTCTATTTCAGCAAATGATTGGCGTACTATAAGCACTACAATGAGTCCTAATGATGTAAATGCTAAAATAAGTACAATATCAAAATTAAATTTGAATAAAGTTGATTCAATATTTGCTGGATTAGGGCCAAGAGATTTACAACGGAATAAGCCAACCAATGATATAGCCAATGACGATGAAAACTATACATGGATACCTGCAAAAAATACAGGCGTTAGTGATTATCTCAAGTCTTCCGGCAGGCAAGTAGTTTTAGGAAATTATACAGACGATGTAACTGCACTAGGAACTGCTGGCCAGGTTGGTTTAGGTATTACAGGCCTTGATGCACCAGCAGACGTTAGAGATTTATATTATGACTTTACACATTGGGAATGGTCATTGTCTCATGCTGGTCAAACAGGTCTTGATGCAGCAGGGTTGGCTCCAGTAATAGGTGTAGTTAAAAATGCAGATGAGGTCGGAACTCTTATAAAGAGAGCGGGTAAGACTAGTAAAGCAACGAAATTAAATGATATCTTTGATAACCCTCAAATTCTTAAGAATATGACTACAGATGAAGTCAAAGCACTTGCTCAAAAGGAAGGTTGGGAAGTTGGAACGCTGTCAAAAGGCTCACATGCTGGAGAAGGCTTGACGATAAGGGATGGTAAAGATAGATTAATACAATGGCATCCTGGAGAAGGTCATCATGGACCCGACCCATATTGGAAAGTAAGTTCAGGAAGTGGCGGAACAGTTAGGGTTGGTCCACAGTTTGAGAAATAGGAAGGGAGCGTAGTACATGGTAGTTAAAGAGAATAAACAATTTGAGATGTTGGTAGAATCTATACAGCTTTTGGCAGCAGGTTACACTATACAGGCTAGCGTATTGCCAGACTATGTACATATACCTGATGAAATAGCATTAACCTTTGATGATACTTATATTTTTGCTGAAAATCTTGTAAAAGATAATTTGATAAACAAGGAAGTAAAGAATGAACTTGATAATTTGAATAGTTTATTAGAACAGATGAGTAGCTTAAAGGAACTTTGGACAATGGATAGCCTAGAAGCAGCAGAAGCGTGGCAAAATGTAAGAGAACTCGCAACAGGCGTTTTAAAAATGCTTGGAATTGAAAAGCAAAAACCAAACCTCTTCTGGTTAGAGTTTGTAACCGAAAATTGATACAGGTCAGTAATGGTTTCTGACTTAGTCACCTCAACTCAACAGCCGGAATCCATTTCCTCGAGTGGTATTCCGGCATATTTTCGCCCTCTTTGCAGTCGACATAACAACTTACTTCACCGTTATGCCATCTCCGGCCTCACCCGAACGTAGCGCTGCCACATCCGCGCCACTTCCCAGCCATACCATCTCCGGCGCCATCTGAACGTGGCGCTGCCGCCGCGTGCCGATATGTTTTCCCTGCGGCAGGTGCTGGCAGAAAACCATATCGCCCGACAGCATTCCAGCAGCTTCCCTTTCCCCAGCCGGAAATTAGGGTTTTTATCCCCGCCCCCTTTGTTTTTGAAAAGCTCCAAAGCTCCAAAGCTCTCTACCAGAGGCATTCTCTAATAAGGTTTCAAAAGCCGCCGCCGATTTTTATGTATTTCTGCGAAGCTTATCTAAAAAGGAAGTCCGAAAACTTTTATATCTCTATATCCTTCTTTGACAAATTTAACATCAACAATATCTCTTGCTCCAATCACCTCATTTTCATCAAACCTAAAACCTGCCAGTTTTAATGCACGTACTGCACCACTTGGTCCAGTACCATCGTATCCGGCAGTTACATTGGATAACCATATACTTGTTCCGGTTTTAGTATAAAACTTTAAGGGGTAATTATAGCTTGTTTCCGGGTCGCCTAGTAAACGGTTTTTTTCATAATAAAGAGTAGCAAGAATAATGTCATTTTTGCCAACTATTGTAGATAAGATTTCCTCAAACCTGTCTACTGCTCCGTCTGTGCCTGTGTTTATAATTCTAAATTCCTCATGAACATAGATTTCATCCATAGAATATTTCCCCTTTCTAATTTATATGCAGTTATGGTATCTCCGGCCTAAGGCTAACGCGCTGCTTCTGCGCGCCGATATGTTTTCCATGTGGCGGATGCAGGTAAACCATATTGTCCAGCACATTTTGACAGGTTACCCCTACCCGTTCTCCTTGCCCAAGCCGGAATCTAAGGTTTTATTCCCCTTCCCCTTTTTGTTTTTGTATTGCTTTGAAGCCAACATTTTCTCTACACACAAGGCATCAATCAAGCCCGCCTCTTAGGTTTTATGAAAGTCATATGCTTACTGAAC
>NZ_JAWLCK010000142.1:0-3282 GCF_041687175.1 Lutispora sp. | reverse complement strand
GGGAGTGGCTACGAAGAGATTTAGATACATAAAGTATCATGGTAAAATGTTTAACTCTTCAACTATTTCACTTTATCAAAATATTTCAAATATTCATTAAGCATTTTCTGATCATAGTCATTATTTCCCAACGCTTTTCTGTATAACTTTTTGATTTCTCTAAAAGCTGTTTGATTTTGTACAATATTTTCTTTTAGTGCATTATTTGCGTGCGTAAACCATGAAAGTTCAAACTTATTATAGTCAAAATTGTTCATATCATATAAAAACTTTATTTGTGGAAAATCTTTAAGGTAAGGTTTAAATCTATCCTTATCAATCAATTTTCCATTTAGATGCAGATTTATGCAATAAGTGAGTATTGTCTCTAATGGATCGGGATAAGACTTAGTTGACGGATTTTGTTCATTATGAATTTGTTTAACCTTTTCAAAAAGCTTATCTTCCATTTCTTTTGATTGTGATATAATATTTCCATTTATAGAATCATAATATAATTCATAATTGAAGTTATTGTCTTCTAATTTTGATAAAACTTCCGTCTTTATTTTTTCTTTTATCCTATCAGATGCTACAGAAAATAATTCCGGGAAAAACTCTTCATATTCACTTTCTAAAATAGCCTCGGAAAGCATATCACTAATTTTCTCATTTGGGAATACATCATTTAAGATATAACTAAGATTAGTAAAAAGAGTATGTAAATAGGAAATATCTGTTTCTGCCCATATTTTTAATCTAAATCCATTACAAATAGTGCTAATTACTAAACATATAGTTTCAGAAGATAGTAGAGTTTTATCACAATTGTATTTCTTAACAATAAAATTGCTTATTTCAGTAAAGTCAGTATCTTCAAAGTAATTTTGAGTCATAAGGTTATTTATTTTATTTACAATAAATGTGATTCTTTCCTGTGATAAATTTGACATTCCTAATATCCTTAAAATTACAAATAGCTTATCTTTGAGGTTGCTAAGTAATATTTTGTTCTCAATAGCAATAAAGTAATTGTCAAGGATCTCAAAAAGTTTGTTTTCAGCATCAATTGACAATTTTATTTTCGTTACATCATTATTTTGCAATATATCATCTAAACACTTTTTATCTATATATTTACAAATAATAATTATAGTAAACGGTGAAACCTCTTTTAACACTTTGTTTTTACCTGAGCCAAACATTCCATCTGAAAATTCCTTTTCTTTTTTGCTATGAGAGCAAAATACAGCATTTATATATTGCTTATATACCTCAAGAACCTCAGAATATGCGTCAATCATCAAATGGTTTAATTTTAAATAATTATAGAAATCCATAACAGAAACTTCTAATTTATCTATATTTGCAACTCCAGACCCGAAAACGTAATTAGTATTTGCGTCTTTTTCTACTTTTTCATAAAATTTAAGTACTTCCGATAATGTCTTATACATTAAAGTGAAATTCTCAAGTTCTTTTAAAAATCGATTCTCATGTTTTCCTTTTAAAGCATTGTTATATAATATATCACTTAAATCAATTTTTTCGGTTTCGTTATTTAATTCATTATTTGTACCCCAATATATTCGCCAACTTATAAGCCTACCAACATGCAATCGATTGAATTCTGTAATAAAATACCAAATATAATTTTGCTGTCGTTTATAGGTTAAAGATACCTTTTTCAATATATCATAACACTTTTGGTATTCTTGAAGCTCATAAAAGCTATAAGCTATGCGTAATTGTAGTTGGTTATCCATTTGCATGGCCATATTTACAGAGTCGGCATAACTCTTAATATTTATGAAATTTTGATTATCAATATCCTCATATAGTTTGGCTGATGGAGCCTTATTAAAATTGCATAAAATCGTTGGCTTATGCGATTCTGCATCGTAAATATAAGAATTTTTTATTATTGTCTTATCTAATAGTTCTTTAATAGTTGAAAGCTTGGATTTTTTTGTGAGAAAATCTTCGTTTAATGATTTAAACAACTCCTCAGCCTTGTTACTTAAAAGCGTTAAACTACCTTCTTTATATACAACATCTAAATTCCTAAACATATAAGGGATATATTGAGCCAGTATATAATTTAGACCTACTAAATGTTTAGATGCATTGTAAACAATATTAGTAATATCTGTCTCCTGTTCATCATTAATAATATACTCTAACACTTTTACTGTATTTTCATATATACTATCCTTATTAAAACTTTCTCTTAAGCATTCTGACGAATAGATAATGTTAATTCCTAAGTTTTTGTAATAGTTTACTGTGTTTAAATCATAACAATTTCCTGCATCGAAAAAATATGCTCTTTGAAAATTGTCTCCTAGAATATTTTTAACCCAGTTGAAAATTTGCTTAGTGTCCGGATCGTTGTATGAATATCCAACAAATAGAATTACGTTTTTTGCAACTAAAGCTTTTATAAAAATTTCAATCAACGCAAAATTGTGAGAATAGTTTAAATAATCATCTTCTTTAAATACAAAATTGTTGTAAGTAAATCCGCCATGCATCTTAATTATCATACGGCTATTTTTAGAATACGGAATTTCACTATCTTTTTGCACTACATCTAAGAACTCTCCGTTAGCAATAAAAGCTTTTTCCAAAAAATCATCATAATTAGTTGTAATTACATGGCAAGGATTCAATTTTACTATAAGTTCATGTATTTTATTTGGATTCTTACCATCATATTTAAAAATATCTTTAACAAGTTCATTATATTCTTTTTCACCACGTGCATTAAAATAAACTTGTGGAATTTTTAGTGTATCATTCTTATCCAATGCCGTAGAACCGATTCTTTCGTAAATTTTTTGAACAGCATCCTTCCATAAAGGTATGCCTGAGTTAATAGATGCACCTGCTCCTACAAATACAACTAACTTGTTATCAGTAATAGCTTGTTTAAGAATTCTTCTGTCTTCAGAATAATTAATCATAACCTAGCATCCTAATGTTTAAATTATATTTCCTTAATCCCACGATATAATATCTATAGTAAAAAAGCTAATTTAATTTTTCTATTTGATATAAACAACTTATCTATTCCTTTTTCAAATAACAACTCCGTAATAGCTTTTATAAATTCAACATTAGTAAGTACGTCATACTTATTTACTTACATAGGAACGTATGATCAAACATTATAAGTAATGTTATGAGCGTATCACTTTTTTGTATCATTTTACCACAAATATTTATAATATAGAATTATTTTGCATTATATGGCATATATTTTGCAATTTTTACCTTCGCAAGCCCCTTAGAATAATCCTT
>NZ_JAWLCK010000141.1:0-5918 GCF_041687175.1 Lutispora sp. | reverse complement strand
GAAAACAGATAAAGTAGATATTTTGAAAAAAGAAGCTGGAATATAAATAGATAAAGGTTGTTGCATAAACCTGGTATGTGCAACGACCTTTATTTTTTTGAAAAAGAATCGTTGACTTAATATTCAAACAAATGTATACTGAAAAAGGGAACTAATAAAACTAATATGGTTTCCAGAGTACAAAGATTTCAATTTCATATATTATCAGGGGGTCGTCAATATGAAAGATTATTTGCAAATCGCAAACAGTAAAGTCTTTTTTCTATGTGGCGCAATAGTAATTTTATTTATACTCTTTCAATCAGTTCTGTTTTTCAGGCTTGCCTATAACCAAGGTTTAAAGATCGGACTGACTAAGGGCAAAATGCTGAAAGCTTTCCGAACCGGTGCCATTTCCACTATAGTACCGAGTATAGCGGTAATAGTTGCGCTTATGACTATGGTGCCAGTTTTAGGCATACCCATACCTTGGATGAGGCTTTCTGTAATTGGGTCCGCTCCTTATGAACTGATGGCTGCCGGCATAGGCGCCAAATCCATGGGAATAGACAGCTTGGGAGGAGCAGGATATAACAGTCAGGTATTTGCTTCATCTGTATGGATAATGTGTATAGGCTCAATTTGGGCTGTGTCCTTTGTTGCATTTTTCCTAAGAAAGATAAAGGAGAAGTATGCCAAGAGTACTACTTCTGATCCACAATGGAGAAATATCCTGAACAATGCAGCTTTTTTAGGAGTTTTCTGTGTTTTTATAGCAGATCCAATTATAAAGGGTGGTCTTTCATTATTCACATTAATATGTGGTGCAGTCATAATGACCATTTTGGCATTGATCATCGTCAAGCTCAAGCAGGACTGGCTTAAAGAATTTGCTCTCGCTCTGAGCATGATAGGTGCTATGGCATGTACTGTATTATTTTCATATTATTTTTAGGAGGCTGCAGATATGATTAAATTGGATAATAAAGCGGTAGCAAATACATACGAAAGCAGGGTTCATTTTATAGGTAGATGGACTCTTATACTGGGGCTTTTGCTTACATTTATACCTCCCCTTATTCTATGGGCCAACTATGGCATAGCGCCTCCTATAAAAAGCCTTATAAACGGCATTATTAGCATATCAGTGGTTATGATTCCAGTGTCAGTGGTTGAGATATTGACCTTCTCTCCCATGCTGGGTTCCAGCGCCATGTATATGTCCTATCTGACGGGAAATATATCAAACATGAAGATACCAAGTGCAGCAATAGGTATGGAGGTAGTGGGCGCAAAGGCCTCCACAGAGGAGGGGGATATAATATCAACCATTGCAATTGCAGGGTCGGTAATATCCAGTGAGATAATAATCATATTGGGAGTAATACTTATAGCACCTATAAGTGCAAAATTGGACAATCCAATAATCCAGCCTGCCTTTGAACAGGTTCTCCCTGCCTTGTTCGGTTCCATAGGAGCATATTATATATTAAAGGAGTGGAAACTGGCTGTGGCTCCTCTTGTTACAGCTGTACTCATAAACTTGATTCCCGGGTTGCCTAGCGCCATAACAATTCCTATTTGTGTTGTATCCTCAATAATTGGGGCAAAGTTTTTATACAAGAGAAACATGTTAAAAGAGGACAAATAATATAGCGATGGGGGAAGAAAATCGTGAAATTAAGGTATACAATGCTGAGGGGTTTATTAAATATAATAGGGTTTATTAAAGGGGATAAATACATATATTCTCAGGAGTATGAGGATAATTTCAAATACATGGATCTTGGGGAAAAGCTCTGGTGGGGATACAAGTCTGTTGTGAAGCAGATTGAGAGGGCAGAAAAGGGTAAAGGGATAGAAGAATATTTTGCAAATCAGAATTTGAATTTCAAAGAAGGCAATGAGTTTGAAAATGAGAGCAGAATAATCATATCTGCAGGAGGGGATCTAAGCGCATCCGAGATGATATTTCCAGAAAACACCCTCCATCTATGGCATGATGTACAGGATTTCTATTTCAATGCTGATATAGTCTGTGCAAATCTTGAGGCACCAATAGTTCCAGAAAAACCTCCCGTTGGAGTGCCGGGAATGTGTCTTACTGCACCAAAGCTCAACATTTCTCCTCAGATGTTTGAAAGATTTATAGACGAAGGTAAAGGTGTGAACTTTTTTTCTACTGCCAATAATCACAGCCTAGACCAGGGAGAGCATGGCATAATATCTACTTTAGACTTCCTTGATTCTAAAGGATACCTACATGTAGGCACTGCCAGAACCCAAGAAGAGCAAAATGACATACCAATCATAGAGAAAAAGGGCATAAAAACAGCCTTTATATCCTATACATACTGCCTAAACGGAGAGGATTCGATACCGGGAAAAGAATTTATGGTCAATCATCTAAGATTAAATAAACCGGAAACTGATATTTCCTTGATAGAAAACCATGTGAAACTGGCCAAGGAAAAAGGAGCAGACATAGTAGTAGCCATGCTACACTGGAGCATAGAGTTTGAGACATATCCCATACAAAATATAATCGATATGGGACACAGGATTATGGAATGCGGAGTAGATGTGATTTTGGGAGGTCATCCCCATGTAGCTCAGCCTATGGAAAGATACAGATTCTATGATCCCTATGATAAGAGGGAGAAGGAAGGATTCATCATTTATTCCCTGGGAGAGCTTGTATCATTAAATCTTTTCAGCAAGAATTCCAGGCTTGCTTTGCTGCTTAAGCTGGAAATATCTAAAGGCATGGAGAGGGGTTTGGAAATCACAAAGCTTACAGGATTAAAGGTCTTGCCCATATACATACTTTATAGATCCCTAGAAGATGGAAAAGGGGATTATAGGGTACTTGACTTTAGAAAAACCCTAAATACTTTAGAGTTGGGCGAGAATCCCCATGGTTTTTCAAAGAAAGATATAAAGGAGCTTAAGCGACTTGAAAAACTTTTATATGAGAGAGTTCTGCCTAAAGACAGCTTAGAAATATTGGGTTAGACGAGGTGAAAGCATGGATTGGATGAAGATAGAGGAATTACTTCAAAGGCTCATAAGATTTGATACTACAAATCCTCCTGGCAACGAAGGAAAATGCATAATGTTTATACATCAGTTGTTGGAGGAAGCAGGGATAGAATCCATGATATTGGGAGAAAAGGAAGACAGACTGAACTTGTTTGCAAGATTGAGGGGAAAGGGCACAAAGCCTCCTTTTCTTATGTATGGTCATGTGGATGTAGTTACTACTGCTCATCAGAGCTGGGATTATTCACCTTTTGAAGGCATGATTGAAGAAGGTTGCATTTGGGGCAGAGGAGCATTGGATATGAAGGGCGCCGTTGCCATGATGATATGGGCAATGGTTCACATGAAGCATGAAGGTATAGTACCATCTGGAGATATTGTATTATGCCTGGTCTGTGATGAGGAGGATGCAGGGTTATACGGAGCCAAATATGTGGTTGAAGGATACCGAGAGTTGTTTAAAGATATAAGGTATGCCATTGGTGAAATAGGCGGTTTTACTATGCATATTAATGGGAAGCGGTTTTATCCCATAATGGTGGCAGAAAAACAAAGATGTGGAATCAGAGCCGTTATCAAAGGGCAGGGTGGTCATGGTTCTATGCCCGCTAAGGCTGGAGCCATGGCAAAGCTGGGAAGGATTTTGACCAAGCTGGACAAAAGTAGGCTGCCTGTCCATATTACACCTCCTGGGAAAATGATGTTTGAAGCTTTAGCATCAAACCTTAGTTTTCCTACAAGCAAAATCATAAAATCATTATTAAATCCTAGATTTACTGATAGAGTTTTAGATATCATGGGGGATAAGGGAAGGGTTTTTGATCCTCTGCTTCATAATACGGTGAATGCTACAATAGTGAGGGGAGGAGAGAAGATAAATGTTATTCCTGGAGAGGTTGTGCTGGATTTTGATGGCAGGATACTGCCAGGATTTTCATCGGAGTCTATTTTGATTGAACTGGAGAATATTCTGGGAAAAGATGCAGACTTGGAACTATTATTTTATGATAAAGGACCAGATAAGGTAGATATGACCATGTTTGAAGATTTGGGAGCAATACTGAAGGAAGGGGACAATGATGCTATACCCATACCCTTTGTAGTGAGTGGGGTAACAGATGCCAGATTTTTCTCAAGGCTGGGTATACAAACCTATGGTTTCACACCTATGATGCTTCCAGATGATATTGATTTTTCAAAACTTATACACAATGCCAATGAGAGGATACCGGTAGAGGCTCTTTATTTCGGCAGCGAATCAATATTTAAGCTGATTAGCAGATATTAGGTATAATTGGAATATAGAAAAATCTATGTTATGATTGTTGTAGCACTTTTATGGGGTGATGGATATTGAAGGATAGAATAATTGAATCTGCTTCAAAATATATAAATCAATATGGGGTTAAACGGTTTACAGTAGATGATATAGCTAAGGATTTGGGTATAAGCAAAAAGACTATTTATAAGTACTTTGACAGCAAGAATCACTTGGTAAGCGAATTCATAAGAACAAGCATAGAGGATAACAACAATAAGACACTGGAGGCTGTTGATAAGGAAGATACATTAATCGGCAAGATCAATGCAGCCTTGCTTTCGCATCATAAGTATCAGATGCCCTTGGATATTCTGGAGGATATAGAAAAATACTATCCAGAGGATTGGGAAAGAATACAGGAGCAGCTAAACTTCAAGCTGAATCTCATGAGGGATCTTGTAAGTGAAGGAATAGGTTCAGGGAAGCTTAAGGAGGACATAAATATTGATGTTTTGATACTTATTATGGAGAGATCCTTCAGAGCCATTCTAGAATACGACTTTCTGGTGAAGAGCAATCTGAATATAAACAATGCGGTGAAAGAGATACAAAAGATAATACTGTTTGGTATATTAAAAGATGAAGAGTGAGGAATTCACTCTTTTTTTATTCACTTTTGCTCTGTTATTGCCGATATATATAACAGACAGATAAAGATGATGAGGTGATGATGATGAAAATATCAAATGATTTTATAAATATATATGGAGTGCTTAAGGAACAGAAAGGTGAAGTAAAAATCGATGAGGATAAACCAGTCTTATCTGTAAAAAGTGAGGAATCATGTGAAGTTGAAAAAGGAGAAGCTTCTGGGAAGAACAATGTGAATTCTATGCCACAGGAACTAAAGCATATGCTGGAGAAAGTCTTTGGAAAGGATATTTCCCTAGACAAGGAAACTGTAGAAATTCTTAAAACTTATTTGGAAAAATTTTCAGGCAGCATTGAGGATAAGCTTGAGGTGATTAAGAATCTTCTAAACAAGGAACTGAATATAAATATGGCTAATTTGAAATTAATTCACGAAGCTTTGTTTGGAAGAGAGCTAAGTGAACTGATTGATGAATTAAGTTTAAGCCTTGGAAGTGGAAGTGAAAACAAAGAAGATGACAATTTAGATAGTTTAGTCATTGAAATTAGAAGTTTGCTTGCCAAGGGGGTCTCCTTGGATAAAATATTAGATGTTATGGAAGCTAAGGCAGAATCCTTGGATAATGATACAAAGACTAAAACAATACTCACAAAGGCTGTAAATGAAGGACGCCAGGCTGCTGCCTATAGGATGGAGGATCTGGCTCAGAGGATAATAAATAAGGCATTGAAGGATGTGTCAGAAGAAGTAGCAGAGGAAGGAGCAGCCAGAGCAGAGAATAAAACACAGAAAGTATACACAGATTCGTCTCTTGAATTTCAAGAAGGAGCAGAAAAAGAATATTTGACATCATTGCTGGCAGCTGCTGGTTTGAAGGGAAAAGAATATTTGATGACAGAGATAACTCCCAGACTCAAAGAAGCAGCTCAAAGCTTCAAGGAGATAAAAAGAGAGATTGTCAATAATCTGGATATGGCGGCAAGA
>NZ_JAWLCK010000140.1:0-5951 GCF_041687175.1 Lutispora sp. | reverse complement strand
CTTCTTTTCCCTACAGTAAATTGACGCTATCAGTATGAAACCTGAAGTTGACAAAATCTAATTCATGTGATTTAATTATAAAAGTAAAAAAAATCTTTAAACTAGGTACAGAGATACCAGTAAGATTTGTCATATTCGGCTGTGGTTACTAATTATACCTAGCTGGTAATGTATGTGATCTTGCTGTGTGCAGGATTTTTTTTTACGATTTTTTCAGCTACTAGAATCATACATTTAGGAGGAATTATTATGACAACAAGCAAAGTATTAGGTTATTTACCTGATGAAAAACCACCAATCATTGAACTGATTTTATTTGCACTGCAACAAATAGTGGTAATGTTTCCTGCTACAGTTCTTGTGGCATTGATAACAGGCTTTCATGTTTCCACAACAATATTTGCCAGCGGTCTTGCAACTTTAGGTTTTATTCTAGTTACAGGAAAGAAAATACCACTTTATTATGGTTCCAGTTTTTCATACATCGCGGCTATAGCCTCAATAATGAGTGCTGATGCATTTGCCGGTTATTCTCTAAATGATAAAATATCAATTGCACAGTTTGGAATTATAATGTCTGGATTTGTATCTATCGCTGCAGGTCTTATTATTAGAAAGAGTGGTAAGAAAGCAATAGACAAAGTCCTACCGGCTACTGTAACAGGAAGTATTGCAATCATTATAGGTTTATCACTATCCGCTACTGCATTAGCTGATGCATCAGCAATTCCTCAAAGTGTTCCAGAAGCAAGCCAGGCAGCAGCAACAAGCTGGGCATGGATAATCGCTTTAATAACTTTATTCTCAACCATATTATACTCGGTTTACTTAAAAGGCAAACTTAGTCAGCTTCCCATTCTATTCGGGCTAATGACTGGTTATATATCCGCACTTATAATAGGAGCTGCAACAGGTATACCATTTGTAAATTTCAGCACAATAACTTCAAATAGTATTCTTAGCTTGCCAATCTTCACATTTCCTAAGCCCACATGGCAAGCAGTAATTGCAATAATGCCTATAGCTATAGCAACTGTGCCTGAATCAACAGCCCATATTTATCAGCTTGATATATATGTAAATGATTTGGCTAAAAAGAAGGGCTCCACAAAAAAATATGATATTGAGAATAAATTAGGCTTGAATCTTATCGGTGATGGCATAGGCGATATAATATCTGCATCTATTGGAGGACCAGCAGGCACAAACTATGGAGAAAATATAAGTGCAATGGCAATATCCAAAAACTTCTCCGTACCTGTACTTATGGCTGCAGCGATTATAACCATGATAATATCCTGCTTCACGCCTCTGATAAATATAGTGTATTCCATACCAAAGGCTGTAATTGGAGGACTTTCAATATATTTGTTCGGTGTTATTGCAGCACAGGGCATAACCATAATGATGGATAAAAAAGTTGATATGTTTAGCTCTAAAAATCTGGCAATAATTGCGGTAATATTGATAATAGGACTAGGAGGCAGCTTTAACTTTGAGGGCGGTATGATTCCTATGTTTGGCATTCAGCTCCCAGCTATTGCAACAGCTGCAGTTGTAGGTATACTTCTAAATCTTGCACTATCCATTGGAGATAAATAAATTTTTAATGATTATCTTATAAATGCTCAAAAAAATACGGATTAGGTTGCTTATGTCGCCTAACCCGTATTTTTTAAGTATAAGACTCTTCATAGATAGAAAAGATATCATATGAAACTATATAAAAGGCGGGTGTAAAAGTGAACAATCTTGATGTTATTTAGCAGAGTTCAAAATAAATATGCTATAATAAAGATTGAATTAAAAACTAACTGAATCAATTTGTTCAAATATGAAGGTTTATAATAGGTGATAAATGTGGAACTCGAAGAAAAAGTTAAAAATCTTACTACAGCGCCGGGGGTTTATCTTATGAGAGATTCCCTAGGTAATGTTATTTATATAGGCAAAGCTAAGAATCTTAAAAATAGGGTCAAAACTTACTTTCAGGGCTCAAAAGATCGTTCTCCTAAAGTTGAAAGGCTTGTGAAGAATCTAAAGGATTTTGACTATATCATTACTGACACAGAGTTTGAAGCTTTCATCCTTGAATGCAAGCTTATTAAGGAACTAAAGCCAATGTATAACAGGCTTATGAAGACTCCCTTATCTTACATCTATATAGTCATAAAAAATGACGAAGTATACCCAAGCATAGAAATATCAAATGTTTTGATCGAAAATGACCAAAACATTTATTTCGGTCCTTATCAAAATAAAAACACCGTGGAAAGAGCACTCCAAGGTATAAAGGAGTGCTATAAAATACTTTGCAGCAAATCTACGAAAAAGGATTCATCATGTCTGAACCACTCTCTGGGGTTATGTGTTGGAATGTGTATCAATGATTCTGCAGTAGAGTACTACAATAACATAGTAAAAAAAATCATATCCTTTCTTAACGGAGATGATTCAAGCATACTTGAAGATTTAAAATACAAAATGCAAGAAGCAGCTGAAATGCTTGATTTTGAAACTGCAGCAAGATACAGAGATTATATAAAAAGCACTAGTTCTCTTATTAATAGAGCAAAAACAATAAGATTTGCTGAGAGCTGCAATAATATACTGATTATAGAACCATTGACTAAAGATGTTATTAAAATATTTCTAGTTAAGGGGATAAAGATTCTTTTTAGCAAAAAATATACGCTTGATAGCATCGATCTGGAGCAATTAAAAAAGGCATTAAAGAGACATATTATGGTATTCTTTGGCAATAGCTTTGTGGCTTCTTCCCATGATTATGTGAGCAAAGAGGAAATAGATGAAGCTCAAATTATATTCAGCTATTTGAAGTCTAGACCTGATTGCTATGTATTAATCCCTCAAGATTGGCTGCATTATAACACCAGCTTTCATATAGATGAAGCAATAGACAGATTGTTGCATCAATAGCTAAATTCTTTGCTAAGCTGAAAATACCTTAACTTGTTCATAGGCTACTACGGAGTTTTTGTTTCCTTTGCTTTATACAATATTTAATTTTTTTGCTTTTTCCACAGCCTGCACTCTTCTGTTCACTTGCAGCTTTCCATATATATTCTTAATATGGGTTTTAACAGTATTTATTGTCATATCCAACCTCTCGCCTATTTCCTTATTAGAAAGTCCATATGATATATATCTTAGCACTTCTATCTCTCTTTCAGTAAGATTGTCCACAACACCCATATTTAACTGTTCATTTTTTTCTATATCCTCATTTATTAATAAAGTTTCCAATGCTTTTATATAAGTCATTTGACCTGCAAAGAATCTCAGATGCTTCAAATATTTACCTGTAAATGCCCCTTCCAGGGAAGTGTTTTCCAAATACAAAACTCCAATAGATATTCCTCTGTGCTTCAATGGAACACAAGCTATTGATTTTGCACCTGACTTTTCAATATATGTATCTCTTGCAAATATTCCATACTCATTATCACTATTTATTATCACTGGTTCAAGAGTTCTTGCTACATAGCGTACAATCTTTTTTGAAAGCCTGTTACATTTTTCTAAGGCAATAGGCTTTCTAAAATCACAAGTATCTTTATCAGACTCTAATATTGCTTCAATATATAATTTGTCATTCTTTTCAAGTATTAGAAAGCCTCTATGAGCATCAGTAATTCTAATTAAAGCTTTCAGCAGGTTTTGAAATATCTCATCAGGAGCCGAATATTCCATTATGCTTTCTATTTCATTTTGAATAGCATATATCTCTATATCTTCTTGAGTTTCATCTTCAGTAATACTCGTAACCAGTATATCATTTATAGTATTTGCTGAGGGAAAATCTTTTGCCATTTCTTTCTTATTCTCTATTTTCCCCAGGAAACCTGGATAACATTTCTTCAGGCTTTCTACCTTAGCATATGCACCCCACTGTTTGTATAATCTTAAGGCATCATTTATATATGCCAATGCAATTCTATTTCTTCCTATTTCTATGTAAAATCTTGCTGCTAATTCACAGGCGATTGCTTCATTCTGAATATAATTATTTTCATATGCTGATTGTATAGCTCTATCATATAGCTCCATAGATTTCTGTTTATTTCCAAGTATTCGTGAGACCTCTGCTTCAATAAGCAAGTACTTATGAAGAAAATTCGCCGGACAATAAGCAGACCATTTTTTCATCTGTTTCTGGTTTTTCTTAAGGACTTTCATCAATCTTCTTTTATCCTTCTCAGAAAGCTCATCATATAAAGCCGTAATTGAAAGAGATTCATAGAAGATAAATTCCGCAGACAGCATAAAGCCCATAATTGAACTTGTACAGTTTTTTTCTTTCTCAGCGAATAAAAGGGCATCATCATATTTACCCATTAAATAACATATCTGCAGCTTTGTATAATAATAAGCTGCCAGAGATGCCTTATCACCTTTCGCCAGTTTTATAATTTGTTGTTCATCAGAGTCATCTATACCTACTGATGCTGTATTCAATTCAGGGTTTGCCAGATTTTTAATATGCTTTTTGTATATGAGAGTGTTAGCGCCGAGGTTTTCATGTTTCATTCTTCGGGCATAACTCTTGCATTGTTGGGCTTCTCTCTTAACTTCATCAAGTATTGTACCTATAATAAATTTATTTTCAAGAATAACGCTATAAGAATATCCTGCTATCAAAACATCTCCAGCTTCAAGTGAGTATTTTATTGCATTATGCAAATATTGTATTCCATCTTTTCCATGTCGCAACCAATGCTGTATCAATGCACCCATGGTAAAATATACAACGCATTTCGTATAACTTTTGCCAAATTTCTCAGCATGTTCAATTGCAACTTTCCCAAGTTCATATCCTGCTGAATAATTTCCAAGTACACTTCCTTCGGTTATTGCATAGCCTATAAAACCAATGGATGTCATTTCCGTATTGCCGTATTTCAATCCATGGTTACCTATTTTTATAATACAGTATGAATATAAATCCGGATGGCTTGTACATGCTGAAAGAATAAGGCTTATATAGAGTTGAGCAATCTTTTTTTGTACCGAATCTTTCATTTCAGTCAGGTTAAGGAGGTCTTTTATAGTCTTATTGCGCATATGCCATTTATATAATAACAGCTCTATTCCATTGCTATATAATCCCGGGTTTTTAGGAAGATTAATACCGAACTTTTCAAGTGTGTTTATACCTATTTCTACCGCTTCATCATACTTTCCTCCACCAGCATACAATATCATTTTCAAAGCATACACATCTGCTCGTTCAATTTCTGTTTTTATATTTCTTATTATCATTTCAAACAGTTCTTCTGCTATTAATACATCACCTACTAGATATTCACACTGTACCAGCTCCAGGTAAAGGTTATAACTTAATAAATAATTACTATCCCAACAATCATAAGGTAGAAGTTCTATACCTGCTCTGAAACAATTTCTGGCTGAATCATATGCTGCAGAGGATTTCGCTTTTCTGCCTGATGCCAAGTTATATTCAGCAAGTTTCAGCCTTTCTTCAGGATCCACAATCAATTCCAGTCCCCGATTAATATGTTCTAAAATGGGTAGTAATTTGCTTTCTATATCCTCCTGCTTTGTATTTTGTAAGATTAACCTGCCGACCTTAACATGGGTGCTCTTCTTTTCTTCAGGAGAAAGCAAAGAGTAGGCAGCTTGTCTCACCACATCGTGAAAAAACTCATAGCAATTTGTCCCACTATTGCAATATGATGAAGAATGTAAAACAAGTCCTTCCATTACTGCTGGAAGAAGAAGATTTTCAACTTCAATTTGTGTCTTTTCACATACTGTTGCTATTGTATCTAAATCAAAGCTATTTCCTATACAGGAAGCCAGCATTAAAACATCACGGGTTTCTTCATTAAGGTTTTCTAGTTTCTCAAACATAAGCTCTGCAATTCCATCAGGTATTTGGATTCCACGTATAGATTCCTCTTTCAATT
>NZ_JAWLCK010000139.1:0-6043 GCF_041687175.1 Lutispora sp. | reverse complement strand
AGATCAGGTGGAAGTAATTAGTCCGCCGCACATGAGAACCATCATTAAAGAAATATCGCAAAAAATTTATATAAAATATTTATAGAACATGACATACAGTTGTCTGGTTTGCTTCCTTATAATGAAAGAAAAGATAACATAAGGAGGAAAAGAAATGGATTATAAAATTGAATTGACAGAACAACCAGCTCAGCCTGTATTATCAATAAGAACAAGAACATCAGTTGGAAATTTACCCAAAGAACTAGGAAGAGCTTACCAGGGTATTGCCGAATATCTGAATGAAATTGGCGAGCAGCCAGCGGGAGCTCCTTTTACAGCATACTATAACATGGATATGGAGAATCTGGATGTAGAGATTGGATTCCCTGTATCCAAAGCTCTTGAAGGAAAAGGTGAAATCAAAGCAAGCCAAATACCTTCAGGCAAGCAAGTATCCTGTATGCACCATGGTCCATATGAAGCATCAGTAGCTGCATATGATGCGATGTCTAAATGGATTGCAGAGAAGGGCTATGTGCCTACAGGAGTAGCTTACGAATTCTATTTCAATTCACCTGTAGAAGTTCCGGAGAGCAAGTTGTTGACAAAAATAGTATTTCCTCTAAAATAAATTTATAGGGTAAGACTCGGAATATCCAGAAGCTATAGTAGGGAATACCTGCTATAGCTTTTATGTTTAGTGCAAGATTGTGTAAACGAAGAATGGAGGATATTTAATATGGGCAGTGTGCAGGAAATAATGGACTTAATTATGGATACTGCTGAATTGTAAGTAGAGACTATACTTGTTTATGATAAATAAAAACAGCTGTCAGAATACTCGCTGACAGCTGTTTCATATCACCTATTGTTCATTTTTCAGTTTCTCAATACCAATTTCCATCCTTCGGATGGTTTCATCCTTGCCCAGTATCTCAGCTAATTCATAGGCTCCACCGGGAGTGAAGGCTTTACCGGATACGGCAGTTCTTATAGGCCAGAGCATTTGGCCATTTTTTATACCCATTTCTTCTATAAGCTTTGCAATGCTGTCTCTGATATTATCCAGATTCCATACTTCCAGAGATTTCAATACTGGAAGGGCCTTTTCCAGACTGTTTATGGCTATTTCATAGGTGGTTTTCATCTTCTTGTGGATATACATCTCTATAGAATACTCGGGAAGCTCATCCAGGAAGTCAAGCTGCGAAGGTATATCTGTCAAAACTTCGGTTCTGGTATGGAGCAGCTCGCTTATCTTCTTGTAGTCGTACTCCTTCTTTAGAGTCTTCTTGTAGTAAGGCATTGCCATCTCATGGAATTCATCCAAAGAGAGCTTTCTTATATACTCACCGTTCATCCATTTTAGCTTTTCTATGTCAAAAATGGCTGGCGCCTTGTTTATCTTTCTATAGTCAAATACCTCTATTAGCTCCTCAAGGGAGAATATCTCCTGATCTGTACCAGGATTCCAGCCTAATAAAGCTATATAGTTTAGCACTGCCTCCTTAAGGAATCCTTTTTCCAGTAAATCTTCAAAGGAAGCGTCGCCCTTTCTCTTACTCAGCTTGTTATGTGCATCTCTCATTATGGGTGGACAGTGTACATAAACAGGAATATCCCAACCGAAGGCTTCATAAAGCCTGTTGTATTTAGGTGAGGAAGATAGATACTCGCTTCCCCTTACCACATGGGTTATGCCCATGAGATGATCATCCACCACATTGGCAAAGTTATAGGTAGGCATTCCGTCTGATTTAAGCAGTATCATATCATCTAGTTCGGAGTTTTCCACAGTTATATTGCCATATATTTCATCATTAAATGTAGTGGATCCTGTCTTCGGATTGTTCTGCCTTATTACATAAGGCTCACCTTTTTCAAGTTTTTCTTTTATTTCTTCCTTAGAAAGTCCACAGCAATGTTTATCATATTTAAAGGGTGTTTTCAATGCCTCCGCCTGATTTCTCAATGCCTCCAATCTTTCTTCACTGCAGAAGCAATAGTAAGCTTCACCTTTTTCAACTAATTTCTCTGCATATTCTCTATATATATGCTTTCTCTGGCTTTGAACATAGGGTCCTACTGGACCACCGATATCTGGACCTTCATCATGTTTCAATCCAGAAAGCTTCAATGCATTATATATTACATCAACTGCTCCTTCCACATACCTTTCCTGGTCTGTATCTTCAATTCTTAATATGAAATCTCCCCCATCATGCTTTGCAATAAGATAAGCATAAAGGGCTGTTCTGAGATTTCCTACATGCATATATCCAGTAGGACTTGGAGCAAATCTGGTTCTTACTCTACCTTGGTTCATGTTATCTCTCCTTTGATTAACACTATACTAATCTGCCCTAATTCTCCCGCCTCTATTGGCGGTGGGTGCCAAAGGGCGGCTAAGTCCAGTGCCCTAAGGCACCTTCTCTTGCCCTTAGTTGGGCAATTCACCTTGTATGGACTCGACTATCTAATGTTTAATTGTTTAGTGCTTCTAAAACTGCCAATAAATACTCGTAGGATCTCTTTACTGATGATATGGAAACATGTTCATTGGGTGTGTGAACATCATACATATCTGGGCCAAAGGATATCATATCAAGCCCTTCAATCTTTTTACCCAGCAAACCGCATTCCACTCCAGCATGGACTGCTACTATCTTAGGTTCTTTGCCGTATTTTTCTTTGTATACCTTTTTAAATACTTCTCTGATTCTGGAGTCTGGGTTATATTCCCAAGCCGGATATTCTCCATGAGCATTGAAGTCTGCTCCTGCAAGTTTAGCTACTGAGCAGGCCTGCTCCTTTATATATTCCTTTAGGCTGTCTACAGAGCTTCTGATTGAAGAGTCGAAAACTATGCCTTCTTCATTAGTAGTTACTACTCCAAGGTTGCTTGAGCTTTCTACCAATCCTTCCATAGAGCTGCTCATTGTCTGAACTCCGTTGGGTGTAGCCATCAACAAGGCGAGAACTCTTTCGGTGTCACCATAGCTTAAAGTATTTTCATAGTTTTCTTCAGCTTTGTTTAAAGTAACAGTTACATCCGGATCTGTAACCTTATATTCATTTTTGAGGATATCATTCCATTCTTTTATTATTTCCATCAGCTTCTCGTATTTTTCACCAGGAGCAAAAATAACTGCATCTGCTTCTCTGGGTATTGCATTGGTCTTGGAACCGCCGCTTAAATGTGATAGCTGGAAAGGTACTTCTTTGTAGATACCATCTAGTACTCTTCCCAGAAGCTTGTTGGAGTTTCCTCTGCCTTTGTCTATTTCCATGCCGGAATGTCCACCTTTGAGACCTCTTATTGCTACTGCATAAGCTTTCAAAGTATTTTCAGGTTTCTTCCAGTCTGCTTTAAAAGTGGTGGTTGTTCTGGAGCCTCCTGCACAGCTTACCAGAAGTTCACCTTCCTCTTCTGAGTCCATATTTATAAGAATTCTTCCTGCTAAATGCTCAGGATTGAGAGCGCTGGCACCTGTCATTCCAGATTCCTCATCTACTGTCATCAAAACCTCTAGAGCAGGATGCTTTATATCGTCGGAGGACAGTACAGCCAATGCCATGGCTACAGCAATACCGTTATCTGCTCCCAATGTTGTGTTATCTGCATAAATCATGTCATCTATGTATCTAAGAGTAATTGGATCCTTAGTGAAATCATGAACTTTATCTTTATTTTTTTCACAGACCATATCCATATGCCCTTGGAGTATGACTGTAGGTGCATTTTCATAACCTGGTGTGGCAGGCTTTTTTATTATAACATTAAGCACTTCATCCTGTATGCATTCTAGGTTATGCTTTTTAGCAAAATTTACTAAATAATCGCTTATGCCCTTTTCATTCCCTGAACCCCTTGGAATTTTAGATATCTCTTCAAAATACTTGAATATTTTATCCAAAATCATCATCCCTTTCTCAAAAAATACAATCTTTTACTAATGTAATTATTATAATGCATAGGAAAGCCTAAATCCACCTTAATTTAGCTTTCCGTAATGCATTTCAACAAAAGTTACCTTATTAATATTAAATATTTTAATAAAAACTTTTGTTATAATGCATACCCACACCCACTGCAACTAACAGAAGCTTTATTAAGTCTAATATTTAGTATACAATACATATTATGACGATAAAAGGAGGTCGCAATAGTGGATAGCAAAAGAGGCTTTGTAATATTAGTCCTAGTATTATCTATTGTTGCAGTAATATCCAATGTCATTACTGCACAATATATAAGTTATAAAGTAGAGAATAAGATCCGAATGGAGATGGAGAGTATTAGTCATCAAATAACACAAATTCAGAGACAGAATCAACCTAGTATTACTTATAACAACTCTACTAGAGAAAAAAAGTGGAATGAGGTAATGGCACCTACAGAGCTTGCCCAGTATTTGGATATTGAACTAGATCAGGTATATGATATTATTGATAACAAAGAATCAGGTATACCATATGTATGTATCGATGGAGCCTATAGATTTAGCAAGGACGCCATAAATGAGTGGTTAGCATCTCAAAAGAGCATCATCATTAATAGTATAAGATAAAGAGGTTATATGAATGAATAGATTATTGTTGGTAATATTGGTTGCAGCAGCTATAGTGGTTTTGCTGACATATTTGTTGGGGAAGCTTTTCAGACATGCAAGATGGGTTAAATATATCATAGGAATTTTGATTATAGCTGTATCATTATATTTTATATATTTGTCAAGGCAACCCTCACAAGGCTTCGAGGATTTGGGGCAATTTATTATGGCCTTAATATTTTTCCCTGCGGGTATAGGCGGTATAATAACAGCCTTTATGATGGATTATAAATATAGAAAAAGATGATATACTAAGTTGACAAATTAATAATCAGATGCATATAATAAATCATAGCCCGTTATGTGAGGCTACCTTGCAAATACATGCTGCTGCCGCTAAACATCGAGAGATGCCACGACGGTTAACAGGTTTTATCGGATTAAGGTATGACCTAATGCAGCTGGGATATACCCTATGTTGCAAGGTGCTAAAACTATACGAGAGGGATGCTATATATTATTTTGCTGTTTATTTCCCTTTGCTCGCGGGCAAAGGGATTTTTATTTAGATGAATTTTTGGAGGTGGTAAATATGGATTCTGGTCCGTTACCTAATAGTTATCAGAAAAAATCAAATAATAAATCAGGAACCATAGTTGCCACCCTTTGGCCTTCGGTTCCTCGAAGGAGGTTAAAATATGCAGGAAACCATTATGAAGCTAATCCAGGAGAATAGATATAAAGAAGTTAGAAATGAAATTTCCGAGATGAATATAGTGGATATAGCTCAACTTCTAATGGAACTGGACAAAACAAAGCTTCTGATATTATTTCGCATTCTTCCCAAAGAGATTGCAGCAGATGTGTTTTCTTATGTATCCTTGGAATTACAGCAGTATATTATAGAATCCATAACAGATAAGGAAATAAGAAATATAGTCAATGATCTGTTCATAGATGATGCTGTAGACTTTTTGGAAGAAATGCCTTCCAATGTGGTAAAGAAAGTATTGAGAAACACCGATGAAGAGACAAGAAAGCTGATAAATCAATTTCTCAAATACCCTGAATACTCTGCCGGAAGTGTAATGACCATAGAATTTGTTGATCTGAAAAAGCAAATGACGGTAAAAGAAGCATTATGCCATATAAGAGCAACAGGAGTAGATAAGGAAACAATAAATACCTGCTATGTCATTGACAAGGGTAGAAAGCTTGAAGGAGTTTTATCCATAAGGAAACTCATATTAGCTGATGAAAGCATAATAATTGGCGATATTATGAATGAGGATGTCATATATGCCAATACATTGGACGATCAGGAAACAGTTGCAGATTTGTTTAAAAAATATGACCTGACAGCTCTTCCTGTGGTTGATAATGAGCATAGGCTTGTAGGAATTGTAACTATAGATGATATAGTTGATATTATAGAACAGGAAAATACTGAAGACCTTCACAAAATGGCAGCCATGGAGCCTTTGGAAGAGGAATATCTAAAGACCAGC
>NZ_JAWLCK010000138.1:0-6087 GCF_041687175.1 Lutispora sp. | reverse complement strand
AGATGTACTGGTTATGTACAATTCATTGAAGCTGTTAAATTAGCATCAGCTAAACTACAGAAGAAAAACTAACGAACTAAATATAATGAATTCTTTCATATGTCATCCTAAAGACCATAAAATGACATTTAAGTACTTGAAAGTCTTCAGCATGACATAAAGGAAAACAAAATAATTAATCCGTTATATATCAATGTAGTAAAGATTGGAGGAAGGAAAATGGGAAAAGCTGGATTATTTACACCTATTAAAATAAATACATTAGAATTACCAAATAGAGTGATTATGTCTCCAATGTTCTCTAACTCAGCAACTAAGGATGGATTTGTAACAAACAATACAATAAAACACTATGTGGACAGGGCTAAATCAGGAGTAGGTCTTATTATGACTGAGCATACAAGTGTAAGTTCAGTATATATCCACCCAGGAAACAGACTTCAGATAAGCAGAGATGAACATGTTAAGGGATTAAAGAGACTTGTTGAAGCTGTACATCAGGAGGACTGCAAAATAGGTCTTCAGATAGCACATTCCATATATGGAGCAGGTTTAAAACCATCAGATTTGACAAATGAGCAATGCTATGAAATAATCGAAGATTTCGTCAACGGAGCAAGAAGGGCAGTTGAGGCAGGATTTGATGCTATAGAATTGCACTATGCTCATACTTATACAATGGCTGATTTTATCTCAAGGAGAACAAATACAAGGACAGATGAATTCGGTGGTGACATCTATGGAAGAATGTTCATTCATATTGAGATATTAAAAAGAATCAGAGAAATGGTTGGTAAAGACTATCCGCTATTCGCAAGAATAAGTGCAGAGGAATTTATCGTAGGTGGAAATACACTGGTTCAAACTCGTATATTCGCAAAGGAGCTGGAAAAATACGGTATAGACTGTATGGATGTATCTGCTGGTGTAAGATTCGATGATGGTGGCTTGAAAGGCTATAGCGATCAGAGAGGAAAGCCAACAATCGAATACCCGGATGGACCTAATGTGTATTTAGCAGAAGATATTAAAAAGCATATATCTATACCTGTAGTTACTGTTGGTAAGCTTGGCAACCCAGAAGTCGCAAAAAGTGTAATAGAAGAAGGACGAGCAGATCTGGTGGCCTTAGCAAGACCGCTGATTGCAGACTCCATGTGGGTTCGCAAGGTCAAAGAAGGAAGATACGATTTAATAAAAGAATGCTTATACTGCACTGAATGCTTATATGAAAGACATGATCCTGAAGCATATATACACTGCATGAGATATACTTGCCAAAATGCTTGCCCTGCAAATGTTGAGGTACCTGTATATATTGATTTGGCATCTCAGAAGAGATATAAGGAAGCATATCAGGTTATACAATCAGAAAATCCATTACCATTAGTATGCGGCAGAGTATGTCATCATCCCTGTGAATCCATGTGTAACAGAGTTAAGATCGATGAGCCAATGGCTATTAGAGGCATAAAGAGATTTGTTACTGACGCAGTTCTTGAACAAGAAGGGAAATTACCATTACCACAAATGGAAAAACCTAATGGCAAGAAAGTTGCAGTAATAGGTTCCGGACCTTCTGGTTTATCCTGTGCCTTCTTCTTACAGAAGAAAGGTTATAGTGTAACAGTATTCGAAGCTCTTCCTGTAATCGGTGGAATGCTTAGAGTAGGACTTCCTGCATATAGATTGCCTAAAGATTTATTGGAGAAAGAACTTGATATTTATAGAGAAATGGGTATCGAATTCGTTGTTAATAAACGATTAGGTGTTGATATGTCAATTGATGACCTAAAGAATATGGGCTATGAAGCTATATATCTCGGAGTTGGTACTCATGGCGATAGAAAACTCAACATAAATGGTGAAGATGCTGAAGGAGTGCTATCAGGAGTAGAGTTCCTGAGAAAGCTAAATCTTGGAGAAGAAATCAGCTTCACAGGCAAAAAAGTTGCAGTTATTGGTGGAGGAAATGTTGCAATAGATGTAGCAAGAAGCGCAACAAGACTGGGAGCAGAAAAAGTAATGCTATTCTGTCTTGAAAATAGACAGCAAATGCCTGCCCATGTATGGGAAATAGAAGATGCAGAAAAAGAAGGAGTAGAAATTAATCCTTCCTGGGGTCCAAAAGAAATATTAAAAGATGGAAACAAGACAGCAGCTATAACATTTAAAAAATGCTTGAATGTTTTCGATGGTGAAGGTAGATTTAATCCAAGCTTTGATGAAAATGATATAAAGAAAGTTGATGTGGATTATGTCATAGTATCAATTGGACAGGCCATGGAAAGAACCTTTAACGAAAAAGAAACTAACAAGGTTGAACTCAGGGGTAACTTCATTAAATCCTACTTTGGAGGTTATACAAACATCCCCTATGTATTCGCAGGAGGAGATTGTGTAACAGGTCCTGATTCAGTTGTAAGAGCCACAAACGAAGGAAAAATGGCAGCAGCTTCTATAGATAAATACTTAGGTGGAGACGGCCAGGTTATAGACAAGAAGAAGTATAAGAGAGAATTATCCAGACCTGTTAATGAAGAAAAGGCTTGCAGACAGCAAATGGAGAATTTGGCTGTAAAAGGCTGCTCAGGCTGCTTTGATGAAGTAGAAAAAGGCTTCACTGAAGAAGCAATGATAAAAGAAGCAAATAGATGCTTAAGATGTGATGTACTAAAGGTGAGCAAATTATAATGATCCGAAAATACATTGTTTCAAAGGCGAAAGGTACAAATGACCTGCCTCATTGAAACATTATGTAAAATAATCAGCGATGTTTTTAATAAAGCATGAAATGAGGAGTGGAAAAATTGAAAGAGCTTAAAATTTTGTCACCATGTGGAATTTTGGGTTATGGTTATCCCAAAGAATCCTTCTATAACGGTTTAAGTAAAAAGCCGGATATAATAGCAGTTGATGCAGGTTCTACAGATGCGGGACCACACAAATTAGGTGCTGGTGTAGGTATAGTGAGTAAAAAAGCTGCTAAGAAAGACTTGGAGCTTATGATTCAAGCTGGATATGACTTAAACATCCCAGTAATAGTTGGTTCTGCAGGAGGTTCTGGAGCTAAGCCTCATGTAGAATGGACCATGGCTGTTATAAAAGAAATACTTGAAGAAAAGAAGCTTAAGATGAAAACTGCCATTGTATGGGCAGATATTGATAAAAACTATATCAAAAAGAAAATGGCTGAAAACAAGGTACATCCTATGAACTATGTACCTGAATTAACTGAAGAAGCCTTGGATAAGACAACTAGTGTAGTAGCTCAGATGGGACATGAACCTATAATAAAAGCTTTGGAAGAAGGCGCTCAAATTATTGTAGCAGGTAGAGCCTATGATCCATCTGTATTCGCAGCATATCCAATAATGAAAGGATTTGACGCCGGTTTAGCTTATCACTTAGGTAAAATACTTGAGTGCGGTGCATTATGCTGTGAGCCTGGAACTACTAAGGATTGCATGATGGGTTACCTAAGAGAAGACCACTTCTTGCTTGAACCATTGAATCCAAATAGAAAATGTTATGTAAGCTCTGTAGCAGCTCATACCTTATACGAAAAAGATCATCCATATTTTTTGCATGGACCAGGATTTGCATTGGATCTGTCCAACTGTAAGTTTGAACAGCATGCAGATGGAGTTGTTAAGGTATCAGGAAGCAAACTAATCAAAAAACCTTACACAGTTAAGCTTGAAGGTTCTGCTAAAGTAGCCTACAGAACACTAGTAATAGGTGGTACTAGAGACCCTATCGCTATACAGAACATTGATGATATTCAAAATGAGATTAGAGAGCAAGTTGCAGCATATTTTGATGATATTCCAAGGACAGATTATCAGATATTATTCCACCTTTATGGAAGGGATGGAGTTATGGGTCAATTAGAACCAGTAAAAACTCCTGCTCATGAACTTGGAATAGTAATGGAAGTAATAGCATCAACTCAGGAACTGGCAAACACAATTTGTGCCAGCGCGAGATCCACATTGATGCACTTCCCTTACAAAGGAAGAAAAGCAACTGCTGGTAATATAGCTTTATTGTATTCACCTTCAGATATAGAATTCGGACCAGTATATAAGTTTACAGTATATCATCTGATGGATATTGAAGATCCTTGTGAATTATTCCCAACAGAATTCGTGGAAATTTAGGAAGGAGGTTTCTGACATGGCAGAAACAAAGACGCTTTATGAATTGGCAAAGGTACTCAGGAGCAAAAACTCAGGACCTTTTGAACTTACTATGGATGTAATATTCGATAACAAGGATTATTATGAAAAAGTTAAAAATTCAGGGATAATCACTAAAGAATTGGTGTGTAAGTTGTATAATATAGAAGAAAAAGATATCTCTACATTAGTATTCTTTGATCCTGCAATGGCGTTTAAAGTTACTATCAGAAGACCCATTGACTCTGGCAGCATAGGAGAGACAGATGTATATGGTGCACAGCAGCATGCACCATTAATGGGAGTAGTTATTCCTATGTAAGTTAATAATGCCCCTAACATAATGATGGTTGGATGACATTAATATAATGGCATCCAACCATTATAATATTTTTATAATCATTTTACAGAAAGGAATATTCCAATGAATGATATTATTTCAAGAATAATACCTATAGTATTGTTGATTTCTATCGGTTCCTTCATGAGATATAAGAAAGCATTGAAGGAAGAAACTGTCTATGAAATGAAGAAGTTTGTTGTTAATTACTGCCTATCTGCATTCTTATTTATTACTTTTGTAAACATAGTTCTAAAAAAGGAGCATTATTATATAACCATTATAACGATTATTATGCAGTGCGCATTCTTTGGGATATCGCTCTTGCTAAACAAAATAAAGTCAATTCATCATCCATTGCTTCCATATGTTACATCGGGTACCGCCTTCGGATTCATAGGAATTCCTTTGTTTAATGCAATCTTTGGGGCTGAAAACATAGATAAATTTTCTATACTGGCAATAGGTCACGAATTCTATCTTTGGTTAGTACTTTATGCTCAAATGAGTATAAGGCTAGGGAAAAATGAGTTTTCAATTAAGTCAGTATTGGCTTTGTTTAAAACTCCTACAGTTATCAGCATAACACTGGGAATTCTCTTAAATATACTTGGCTTCAACACAATAATTAAAACTAATGGAGTCCTGAAGGGTATTTATACTACCATAGAATACTTATCAACTCTTTCCATACCACTTATAATAATTATAATAGGTTACGGCTTAAAGATTAATGAGAAATATATGAAAGAGAGCACAAAACTGTTACTGGCAAGAATGGCTGTTATGTTGATAATTGGTTATGCATTTAAATATTTTATAATTGATAATATTATCCAACCTGATGCAATTTTTGATTATGCATTTCTTACTTTCCTTATTACAGCGCCACCATTATCTCTGCCTTTGCTTGTGAGTATGTATAGTACAAAAGAAAACGAAGAACTGGCAAATAACCTAATTGTTTTAAGTACAATTGTAACAATTGCATTATTTGTTGTATTAGGATTTTTTGTATAAAGATTATGTTGCCTAATGCAACTTTTTTTATTAACTGTGCTATAATTAATATGGCAATAGCCTATTATTTGTGACAGAGGTATATTATATGTCTGATATTCTTTACAGATTTAAACATAAAGGGAGCTTCAAAAAAGAAGTGAAGCTTTTTATACTAAATACATTTATCAGCTATCTTGTGATGGCTGCCTTTGCTAATGTGCTCCAAGGTATATATTTTAAAAGTCTTGGGTTGGATGAAGATTTCATTGGTAATGTAATAGCCATCAGAACATTATTGACAGGCTTAAGTGCTATACCCGTAGGTATTATATCAGATAAAATAGGCAGAAAAAATGCGGTCATGTTAGGAATAATCATTAGTTTTATCGGTTATATAGGACAATCAGTATTTATTTCTCCATGGCTCATCTATTTTTTTGCCTGTGTAAATGGTATAGGTATAGCAGTTATGTATGTCAATGAAGCACCATTTCTGGTTGAAAACTGTGAAGAAGAGAAGAGAATCAATTTATTCAGCATTAATTTTATAATAATGCAGTTTGC
>NZ_JAWLCK010000137.1:0-6153 GCF_041687175.1 Lutispora sp. | reverse complement strand
TAAAGCACTCACTGATGAAACAATCTCATAACTAAGTACAATTTGAGGTGTTACACTTTTGCATTGCATTTCGTTACAGAAAGCTATTGCAAAAAACACTCAAGCTCTTTGCTACTGAATGAAGATGTATTTACCTCAGGCCAATTTCTAATATCTAATAACTCATGTGGAATAACCATATTTTCAATTACACGATTGTTCATACTAAACCCAAACCTCCAACTTATCTGATATTGGGACATTAGCAACATTAGAATGGATTTCTCCCCTATAAATAAGGTTCAGGATTACAGCTAGGATACGCTGTTTTGATATAGATTCAAGATATTCAGCTATATTTGATATTGAGTATCTTTCATTACTAATAAAGTTCAATACACGTTTTTTATCTAGCTCATTAGTGCTACCATCTTCTCGTAAATAAGGCAGGAGCTGTTTCATATTTTCTAAATATACAGGATTGCTTCTTATTTCTTTTTCAGTCCTCACGATGTGCTTGTATCCGTTCTCAGAACACCAATCCTGCTGTATTCTAATCTGTTTAAGTGTACGTAAGGACTTAGGGTTATTAACATCCAGTTCATTGGAATATTTTATTTCTAAAAATTGCTCAGTATTGTCTCTATACTTTACCCACATGTCTATAATAGACTCGGCATACCTACCATCATAGAATCTTTTAATCTTAACTGGCTGCTCACAGAAATCACTAACATTTGGATCTGTTTCGATCAAAACCCAATCGTCGTATTCAAGGTCACTATACATATGGACACTTCTTTTTAGTTTGGGACTATAAGCTTCCCAATAATTGCTGCCATAATGGGTGTTGCGTTTTGTATTGATAGGGGTGTACATAGTTTTTCACCTACTTTTAACATTACATTAGCTTACTGTTATTAGTTTATTATTAAAACATTTATCCCATTTTATCCATTAAGAGGTTTTAGTTGAAAAAATAAAGTAGGTTATTAACCTACTTAGTGACTATTTGCATTCTATTATTTCTACTCTGCAATCTTTGCCAAATTTCTGCACAAACTTGACTGCTTCATATCTTAATTCAATGGCTCTTTCGATATTTTTCATTATTTGATTCGATTTATGTAAATCTACATTATCGAAGTTAAATATACTTAATTCTCCGGAGTAATAGTCTTTAGTCTTAGTAAAATCAATGATGCCAACTGGAATTATATTTTTGTCTTCTTTACCCTCAATTATATACTCTATGTTATTGTCCTCTAGAAACTTTACAGAATTTAGCTTATTAATATCTATATATTCAGTATCTGGCTCATAAAATTGTCTTAAATCCTTAAATTTAGAGAACACTTTATCATTGTCATCTAAAACTTGATAACATACACAATATAATGTTTTACCATGATTAATATTCCATTTCCAATATTCTTTTTTAGTTTTCATTTATTATCTTCCCTTCATTCAGCTTATATCCATATTCAAATAAATAATCTCATGTAGCTCAAGCTTACTAAATTTTGTCTTGTCTTTTCTAAAAATATCTTTGCACTTATCAAATATACCTTTTTCTCTCATGTATTCTAAAACGTCATGATACTCCTCTTTTTCATATGTAACGTATAGTTCGTTCTCAGGCATGAATAGGATTGGTTCCCATCTATGTAGTTGAAATTCATTTTTAATAACCATACTAGGATGTATACAACCACAAAACAGTTTAGAAAGTATAATATCATTAAATCTATATCCATACGCCGGAATATCTAGTAAATCACATAAATGAATTATTGATTTAATATCATATCTATTATGTTGGTCGCCCCAATACCAGGTATAGCCTACAGGATAATATTTGTATATTTCTTTATTGTTGAATGTTTCTATTTTAGCACGTAGCAGCATATATATATCCTTAATTGAGCTCTCATCCTCATTGAAATTAGTTAAAAATAAAACGGTTACATCACTATATTTATCAATTAATCGAGAGATTTCATTTATAAAAGAAAAAGCGGTTTTAATTTTTAAAGATTTATAAATCTGATAGCCACCACATTCCAGCCAACCTTCATGTAGATTAAACAATTGGTTTGTTATGTCAATTAATTCTCTTGATAGTTTTTCTAAAAGAATATCTTTGTTCATTACTTCACTTGGTTTTATACTATATCTATTGTGTAAAAATCCTGATATCTCGGTTTCCTCTATGCCGTGTACTTTATATATTTCTATAAAACGTTGGACAAATGATTCAAAACCTCTATTTTGCTGAATTTCTTTATTGTTATTATCATACTTTCTATTATTGTTTTTTGAAGCACGTTCTAGCGATGCTTTAATCGCTTCACTTATCAGAGTGCCAAATACTTGCTCAAAGATGTTCATATAAAGTAATACCTCCAATACTTTAGGGTAAGTACAAATGAATGCTGAATATTACCTAAATACCTCGTATTTTTATATTCTCTTATGCTACTGCTATTTATGAACTAGGAATTGATTTATTAGCTTTAAGAAGCCTTCGTACCCTAAGACAATTGTTACTATTGAACTGATAAAACCTAATATAATGATAATGGAATTTATAAACTTTAATAGCCGGCTATATTTGACTCTATAAAACATACCTTCAGATATTATACCAAACCAATATAATACACTTAATGGCAACGCAATAATATATCTTACTGCCTCTGCTAAGCATGAAAATGGATTAATTAGCAATTTAGTTTCTTTATTAATCAGGTCTGATAAATCACCCTTGTGCCGTATAAACATATCTGCACATATTCGTGCAGAAGTATCAAACCGTTCCATCATTATAGAATTGTTCATTTCACGTATATATCCTCTCACTTCGGGAAGAAAGTTGATTAGAAGTTGATATTCTCTAACTGTAAACCCTTTCAATGGATCCGTATAGTGATAAATTACACCTGTTGCACCCAGCTCTTGCTGCATAGCATGTACCCTTTCAATAAGCCAAGCATACTTTTCGTTATCGAATCTATGATTATTTAGGGCCTCATTTAATAATCCTACAAAACAGTTATTATATTGCATTGTAAAGTCACATCTTTTAATAAGCTTTTGTATATTCATACGCTTTAGTATATATCCAAATATAATAAGCAGAAGAGCTAAGATGATAGTTAATATTGTATTACTCATAAAATCCCCCATAAATTTAGTATGGTTTTTAAAAGTTGAAATCAAGTATAAAATTTAGCTTTAATAGTATCATTTTGTTTAATATGCAGCCTTTCATTTGATTTTTTATTCATTTCCATATTGCTTTTATGTATTTCAGTCAACTGAAGTATAAGCAGCTTCAAGAATACTCTCGGCTTGTCCTATCATCATACGATAGTGGCTTCCATGCCCCATATTCTCGAAAATTAGTTTAAAAACGCGAATATAATTCTCCATAGTTCCACTTTCGTATGACATTACAAAATCATCGCTTATAAAGTGCGAGCCATCATTTATACAGGAAATTAAAGCCTTACAGATGATTTTATCTTCACCCTCAAATTGATCAATACATTTCTCATAATCCATACCGCCAATTATGTTAAAGTAATATTCAAGTATTCTACGTAGTGTATTAAATAGGGTCACCCGCTGATGGTACTCAACGTCTTTTAATTCAGCCCATAGCAATTCATAGGAAGTCTGAATTGGGTTCTCTTCGTAGAAAATGATATCGGAAATATTGTTTGCTTTCTTCACTACCCAATATGCCGTATAAGTAGTGGGATACTTTTTTCGGCTACCTAAGAAAGATACTTCTTTATGGAAGTACACGTTATGAGTCATTATAAATACTTGCTTGATACCCTTATCTTCATCAATACAGCCATTAAGAATGGTCCTCACTAATGTACTAATTATAAATAGAACATTGCTGTCTAGGCTAGAAATTGGGTCATCAACTACTACAACTTTATCAGTTGCAATGCCCGTTTTATCTTTACTACCATATATGAGATGATAGAAATACAAAAATGTGACAAAGTTATATTCACCTTCGCTAAGAGTCTTTTTTGCGTTACTACCATCAGGGCGAATAATCTTATAAGTTGCTTTTTCAGACGGATTTTCTGCTAATTCAAAACCATCAAACCCAAAACGCTTTAGGATGCCATTTATAGCATTAACAGTTGGAACAACACTTGTCAGTGTTTCTTCCTTATCTGCAATTAGTTTCTTGTGCTTAATTTCTTTTTCGGATTGCTCGGTAATCTTATTTGTAATTACATTTAATCCACGCATCTTTCCATCAAAACCTTTTTGATATTGCTGAATAGAATTGCGTAGCTCACAGGCAAAATACTGCCACAATAGCTTTTGACAACGCTCCTTTTCATTGGATTGGTTCTGCACAATATTATTATTTTTCTTAATTTCTGCGTTATAACCTGCAATAATTGTGTTTATTCTCTTCACTATAGGAACAATGCTATCAATATTCACTTTAGTAGCAGGCATAGCTATCTTATTTTGTATGTTACTTTTGTTTGCATCTATAAGAGCTGTTAATACTTCAACTTCAGCCTTAAACAGAATATAATCTAGTAGCAAAATAGGGTTGTCCGATATGTTTTTCAGTTGGGATAATAATGCATCAGTAAAGGACTTATATTGCCTTTCAAAATCACGTATTAATGCACATTCTTTTTTATAGACTTCATCAAAAAATTCTTCAATATCCTGCTGGATGACTTTCGGAAGCACTTGTTGACAATATGGGCATTTGCCTTCTGATTTTGCTGCATAAGTAATCCCTTGTTTTACCCAATCACTATTATGTAGAAATTCTATAAACGTTCCAATTGGTGTTTCGGCACTACCTGAAATACGTTTTCCTAACAAGGTGCATTCTTCGTTTTTAATAACATCTTCAGTATCTATTTCATTATAAAATAGATATGTCTCTCGTTCCTTGCTAAAAGCAATGTTATATAATTGTTCAATATCCTTTAATACCGGTGGGTTATCATTATCTATATTTGGGTATTCTTGCAAGCACTTGATACGAAAAGCCTTTTTACTCCCCCTATAACCGGACAAGGCTTCGCTAAACTTAGAACCGTATTTTTGTTGTACAGTCCAACAAGTTTCTTCAAAATCACTAGTAAGCTTGTCAATTTCCTGTGCCACTTTATCTCTAGAGCGAGTATGAGTTTCAATTAGTTTTGCACATTCATTTGCTTCTTTGCGTTGTTCAGAAATAAATTCCTGGGCTTCCTTTGAAGCTTGACCTAGAGTAAATATTCCACTAATCGTTTTGTTCTCTACAAAATTGTCTTCAACAAATTTCTTGTTATAGACAAGAACAGGAAGTTTTCTTCCATCTTCCCATGTAACATTACAGCCATCCTGAAATGTGTCTAGACCTAAGAAATTTGATAAAGTAGTTTTTCCACTTCCGTTACTACCATAGAAAAAATTAATCTTGCGAGGATTAATTGATACAGGATTTGTATATGTTGCAATATTTTGAATTTGAATATTTTGTATCATATAAGTCCTCCTCTCAGGTATTTTAAAACCATAATAGGTAAATCACTCATTTATCTTATAGTATCTCTTATTCTATGCCTACATGAGTGCATTCTCTATTTAGTATTCTGCCACTGGTAGTCCGAGTACAGCCTGGGTATAAAATAGCATTATAGGATTCCATCCTTCTTTCTCGCTTCATATGTTTCTAGCAAGAAAGAGCACATAGCTCCTGATAAGTTAACTGCTAATTCAGCGTGTCTACATAAAGGTCTATAATGAGCTTTACCTTGTCCATGAGCATCTCCAAGGTCATTTCTTAAACAACCCAAGCCACTAATTATCGCAGAACATCCACCTAGGATCTGCCTAAAAGTCTTTTCGCCGTGCTGAGAAGGTGAAAGGTTAAGCTTGTCTGAAACGAACTTATATAGCTCGTGTAAATCAATACCCTTCGAATGCTCAATCATAAGTTCATCTGCAATGGGGTGTGGTACGAGATTGTCGAGTACCCAAGCACGTATGTTTCTTGCCAATCCCGCCGTGCCACAGCGTAAGTGCATCGTTGAACTAAACCGCTAGCGCGGTGGCCTTTCACTTCTATTCCTAATTATCCCATATTTTAGTTACACTTTCCAGTAAACATCCGTTAGAATAAAATCA
>NZ_JAWLCK010000136.1:0-6452 GCF_041687175.1 Lutispora sp. | reverse complement strand
GTTATACGAAGGACGATTTTCTACCTTAGTAAGGCTAGAACTGAAATAAGTAGTGCTACAATACTAATTACAATGTTACTGACTGTCACCCTAGCGCTTGATATTGAATTTAACTTGAACAATGCTTCTTCTTTTATCTCTTTATATCTGTCTCTAACATCCTGTAGTGTATTAGTTACTTGACTTATCGAATCTTTTTCCGAATGGTCAGTAATAGAGTGTACTAATAGGTAAGTTTCGACGTCCTCTTGATATGCATTCATAACTTCTTTATACTTCTTGTGATTAATAATAATGCCTTCTATTGGTTTTTTGCGATTATAGAATTTGTCCTTGCAACAAGATAATTGACTATATATGTTGTCTAGCTCCCTAAGCAAAATCTGACCATTCTTTATAGTTTTTCCTCTCCACACTTGTATAGTATGATATGTTCTCAAAGGTGCATATTTCATACTTAGCCCAACAGAAGCTAGAGAGGGAGAATTATCAGGTTGAAACATCTTATATCTTTCAGCTTGTGTTCCAATTTGTAATAAAGCTTCGTCAATGCTTTGTTCTTTCTTATACATTCAAATCACCACTTTTTTTTATTCCTATATAATGTCTTTCATCAAGGAGGTCTGAAATCTATTACCTACTCCAACAAAATGTTTTTTAGAAAATTGTATCTCGTATAATTACTATATATATGACATCCTTTTTTTACAAATCTATTTAGTATTGCAAATTAAGGTATTTCAATATATTGAGATAGACTATCTTTATGCCGCTAGAGTATTGATTTATTTTACTACCAAAGCATATTTATTATATAGCTCCGGTAGGTTTTGATATATTAATGCTGTATATGATGTCATGGAATAAATCTCCACTTCTCCATGTATTTCATTACCTTCCTTAATATTTGTTAGAACACTTTTACTCATTTCCCTTAACCAGTTTTCTGAGTCCTTGCATTTATTATATTCGTCATACTTTTGAGATATATAACCTTGTAAATTTTTAATCGATTCTTCTGAATAACTGCAATTCTTTCTAAAAGCATCATATAAGCCATTATGCATTTCATCCAAAATACCGTTTTTCAAAGTATTATCGTATTGTGAACTATAAAAGATTTCTATAAAGCAAAAACTATGATAAATTAGCATCTCTAAAAAAATTGAATTTTTATCAATATCTTCAATCCTCATTTCATTTAGCATATCAGTATCATCTAGAAATTTTAAAGTTCTATGTTGTATAGAATCGCACAATAGTGCAGCAAATTCAGACGGAGTTATCTTTGTCTTTTTACTAAATAAACCCACTTTATTCCCTCCAACTCGAAAATTTGTTCTCATTTTTCTATACTGATGCATCCTGTTCAATCCATCTCGTCAAAGCGTTGAAAACTCTGTTATATAATGTCGGAACCGTTGTTGCTAATACCTTTTAATTTTGGTAGATTCTCTAGTTAGAGCAATAGTTCCAACGGTTTTCCGAGAAGTCCAATACTCACCTTCTAGTCTTGGAATCTGTCCGGCATATATTGATAATTTTGTGGTTCCATCATGCCAGGGTTTTGTATTTCTTCTGCAACCCAATGCATGTAAGCACCTTGACCTATTACGAAATGCTACAGTGTGAGGTCATTGTAATCACAAAGACCCTATCAAATATTACTAATCACTTAGATAGCTCCTATCTGGTAATGAAGCCGGTGCTTCAAGATATGAATCAGGTATTAGATTAATCAAATATGACCTAAGTTTCAATAGGTGCACTTCTGTTTCTGCACACCTTTCGATTATAGATTTACATATAAAAAAGTTTGCTTTATTTATCTCTTCATCCCACAATTCATAGAGAGGTCCAATGCAAGGATAATAAAACCTAGCTGCTGACATATATATTTCTGCTAGCCAATCAGGACTTTTCTCATAAAAACTACTATCCACTAAGCCTTTTGGCGAATGAAGCCCTCTCTTTGCTATTTCTCTCAATGCTATAGCATTTTCATCTTTACATGCGAGACTTAAATCTTCTCTAACCTGTTCAATCTCATCGAGCCACTGATCAATTCTTAAACCTACATGTATAATAAAATTTGCTCTTGGCAGCATTTCAAGTTGTCTAACCTTTCTATCTCTATCAATACTTTCATTAGCAATATTAACCGACTTTCTTGTTAAATTAGTTTGATAAATAACTATAATTAAAGTTATCAAATTTAAAGTCAAAGCAATTAATGCGATTATGTCACTTGTGCTCATAGGCTATCACCTCGTTATTTAAACTTGTTAGAGATACTAGCATCTTAATACCCGTAAGATTGTGATTATGTAAGATAATAGTTTCGCCTCACGACACCACTGAACTGGACCCACGAAGCCTGTCCCCCTGGCGGAGCTTCGCTCCCGGTGAAGGGGTGCGGTTGCCCTGATCTCACCCCTAAGCAAATGCTTCCGGCACCCAAGGTACGGCTTGCTCCGTGCTCTTTCCCTTCCGTGCCGTAGTTTGAGTGTTGTGTTATGTATGTTGCTGGACTACCCTAGTTTTCTCTTGAATTATTCCAGTTTTTAAGTACATTTACAATTCCATATATACTTGATACACATGAATGAAGAAGTTGATAACCTTGATGAACATATGGTATATCCTGATTAATACTAATTAATTTAAATGCTTCATCAACATCTGAACCAGGTAGATGTGCATCACCATGCCTTAACTCATACACCCCAACAAGACTGCTGAGTAATAATTTAGCTTTATCAGTATCAATCTTTTTTGCGAGTAAACACTCCAATGATTTTAACGAACCCCACTTTGTTCCTTTGGGTGGTGCAATAATTGTTTGTATTGCTGTGGCATCAACACTATCTGCTGTTAATCTAGCTACATCTTTAGCAAGTGCATATAATCCCGCTTTGTCTATAGACCTAAACCGATGACATTTTTTAATCAACTCCTGTATTAAGTCATGCTCTCTTAAAATTCTTATACCAATTTCATTATAAGCAACACTATTTAGTGCCTCTAATCCTTTTTCTAAGAAATCCTCTGGTGCTTGAGTATTTGCAGGCTTAGCTTTCATTTGTGCCTCAAGAAGTTCTTCTGATACTTTTCCATCAGGACTAACATTAAAGCCAGCCCAAATCTTTTGCTGCCAATCTGGCAATAATCCAATGTCTTTTGCATAAACGTTAAGTAATCCCAACTTGTTAATTCCAAAGTGAACTGAAAAACCTGGTGAACATCCAACTCCACCGGTATCTCTTGTATACCAACCCAATATTCCTCCTCTTAGATGTGTTAATTCTAATACTACTTCTGGTCGAAACCATAGCCAACGACTTCCTTTTACAAGAGTACTTTTATTCTCTTGTGTACCTTCAGCGTCAGTTATAAAAAATACCGTAGCAGGCATTTTATCGCCACGAACGATTGGGCTATTAGGAGCAGGGTCAATCCATTCGTTTCGCCATAATTCTCCCTCAATGCGATATAATTTTCTGCCATGATGTTCTTTTGTCCATGAATCTGACTTGACCGCATCATCATTTGGAAAACCAAAGTTAGGTACATCTTCTTCTATATCTACATCTGTTCTTGCAACATGAAATTTAGCTGTCGTACTGCCAAATGGTATACCGCCCTCATGAATTTCTGAAATACGCCCTTCCCACCGATCCATATCATTATGTTCCTCAATGAAATGTTTCTCCCATCTTATTTGATCTACACTTTCAACAACTTCAACTCTTTGATGATATGAATTGATATAAAGAGCCATTTTCCTTGCACAAAGATAATCCTTAAGATGTGATGCACGAACTTCGAATAAATAAGGTGACTTGTCAGACCGTCTATAAAGCTTTGCTACTTCTAAATATCCTTCATCAGGGCGCACCCAGATATCACCTTCCCGTTTTAAACCAAGCGTTAACACAAAATCTTGATTCAAATGCCACTCACTTTCTTCAATTCTATTGCCTCTTTGTGATAAAACTAGGTGTTCACCAACTAACTGGCTACTATAATCTTTAAATATATTTGAAGGTATATATTCTTCGTCTTGAATATAGCCGCAATGATCATGACTTATATCAATATCGTTCCAACTAAGTTTTTCAGCTTCTGATTTATAGATAAGAGGAATAGCTAACGATGATGCGCCAAAAAATTCTGATTTATGACCTATAAACCCAAATTGTCCTGTTTCTCCAATCTGATTAATTGCTCTTAAAGGTATCCAAACAGATCTTTCAAAAGTTCTTCGTTTTATATCTTGCATCTCGAACCATTCTTGTTTCATTATATCAATCCTCTCATGACTTACGTTCAGCAATGTCAGATAACTTCTCCGCACTCACGAAACCACTGAACCGGACCATCAGAACCCTTCTCCCTGTCGGTACTCGACACTCAGCGAAGGGGTGTGGTACGAGCTTGTCGAGTACCAAGGCACGCATACTACTTGCCCCGACCCGCCGTGCCGCAGCGTGAGCACATTGTTATCTGACGTATTCGACCTGTTTGTTTATGTTACTTTTTCTAAAAGTATATTAAGGTTATCATTTCTATTTTCATTAAACTCAATAAAATTGCGGTATTCTAATATTTTTGGTAAATCTGCATCATCAACTAATATTGGTATAATTCTGTTTATACCGCTTTTTGATTCATTTTGCAGCATTATATTGATTTCATAATTTAACCATTTTGACATCTTAGTATTTTTTGATATTAATATTAAATAATATGAACTCTCATTAATTGCCATTTTTATTCTATCTGTAATAGCATCTCCAACATTGATATTGTTCTCATCAAACCATACACGAATGTTATGTTTAATAAGA
Organism: Lutispora sp.; assembly: GCF_041687175.1. Lineage (NCBI taxonomy): Bacteria > Bacillati > Bacillota > Clostridia > Lutisporales > Lutisporaceae > Lutispora > Lutispora sp. The sequence goes on along the minus strand of NZ_JAWLCK010000136.1, from coordinate 1,602 downwards.
AAATCTGATATATGTTTCGCTTTATCAATATCATTATGACTATATGAGATATAGACTTGAGGTGCATTCATATTCTCATAAACGACTCTTTTGGCCGCTTCTATATTATTGATATCAAAGCTAAATTCTGTTTCATTAACCTTAATCTTTATATATTTCTTCTTTTTTAGTATTTTGTTTATCATTGATGATAGTATATTTACTACTATACTTGTAGCAATTGCAATTACTGCACTAAAAATAATTTCAAAACTCATCTCTACCTCCTATATGGCATTAGTTATAAAAACAATTGAAGACATAAGCGAGATAAACCCACATGAATTGCCAACAAGTACATACTTTTGCTTTGATAACCAACTTGAATTTATTATTATTTCATTGCCTTCATTATCTATAAAGTCAATATTTGATATATGATTATGTTTCATTATCATTGTAATCATAATAAGCAACATATGTAACATTATTACTAGTATCCAAACTAGAATTTCACGATTTGAATTAGTACTATTAAATCTTTGAAAGAATGGAAAGTAGTAAGGGCTTGATATATATAGTCCTAAGGCTGTAAGGTCAACAGATATAGAGACTAAAGCAATATCAGAACCCCATATTTTAAAAACATTTTCGTTCGATTTTAATTGATAATGGCTTCTTTCAATTAGTTTCGCTGCATCTTCGCGAGATAAGCCTTTGCTCAATATATCACTAATAGTTTTACGGTACTTCGCATAACATATTAGTTTACCAGTAATAGAGTCGAAAGTAATGGTAATAAGAGTAATTATAAATGTCATAATTGCGGCAAACCAGAAATCAATCATTTTATGTCTCCCTTCTATATTAAAATCTCAATACACATAGGACTTGATAGTCGAATATGTTATATAACGTCTCCGCACTCACGACGCCACTGAACCGGACCTCAGAGCTCTGCTCCTTGGCGGTGCTTGACACCCGGTGAAGTGGTGTGGTTGCGCTCCTACTCCAGAGCAAATGCATCCGGCAACCCAAGGCACGCCTGCCCCTTGATTCAGCCCCCGTGCCGTAGCGTGAGTGCTTTGTTAGCTGATGGATAATGCCCCTCAACGCCTTGTCCAATAAACCTGTATACCACTGCCGATACCCGGGATCTGACTTGTGTCGCTTATGTAAGTTTTGTCTCTCTTGGGTTTAAATCACCCACAAACTCCGCATAGGAGTTTGTACCATATAAGAATAGTATGAATTGATATAACTATAGATTAAAGATATTTTATTCTTACAACTAACTAAAGTTCTTCAAATGACATCTTATTATCATCAAAATACCAGTGTTGCGACTCAAACCATCTATTCATAAGCTTTGTATATTCGGTAACTACATCAATAAGAAGATAGTTAAAAACAACCTTAAGCATTTTAATGATATACTCAAACGCAGCCTTACGAGAATCATATTCTACACTATATTTTTCAATCCATTCTTTCATTAATCTATCCCGGAGGTTTAGTTCATACTGCGTATACCGGTGTGGCGGAGCCACTATTCCGGTGGGTGGTGAGCCACCCGTCCGGAATAAATGAGCCACCGTTCCGGTATGCTTGAGCCACACTACC
>NZ_JAWLCK010000135.1:0-6647 GCF_041687175.1 Lutispora sp. | reverse complement strand
ATTGATGCAGTAATTCTTAATGTACCTGTATTTTCATTTCCAAGTTTCTCACTAATTGCAGCAAAGCTGCAAAATATACCTCTTATAGCACTCTCCCCGGTAAATGGGAAAATGCCAGGTCTGGGTGGATTGCAAGCAACGGTAAACGCCATTAGAGAAGCTGGCCTTAAATGTGAAAAGGTATGGGGGAACATCGATGAAAATGATACCTTAAAGAAGGTAATGGGCTTTTTAAGGGCAGCACATGCAGTGACAGAATTAAAGGGCCAAGTATTCGGGCTTATTGGAGGACGAAGCATTGGAATGGCTTCAGGAGCTGTGAATCCGGATGTATGGATGAAGGTATTTGGTGTAGATGTGGATCATATCGATCAATCAGATATTCTAAGAAGAGCAGAATTAGTCGATAATAAAAAGGTTGAGAAAGCACTTGCCTGGCTTAATGAAAATCTGGGATCAATTCAGTATGACAATGATAAATTAACAGAGGAATCATTAAAAATGCAAATCAGAACTTACTATGCAACAAAAGAGCTGATTGAAGAAAAGAAGTTCAATTTTGTGGGTGTAAAATGTCATTATGATTTAAGTGAGTATTATGTCACTCAGTGTCTATCCGCAGCATTCATAAATGATCCTTATGATTGGGATGGAGCTAAAGACCCTGTAGTGTTTTCCTGCGAAGCAGATGCTGATGCTGCTCTTACCATGCAGGTTATGCACCTTGTTTCAAATCAGCCTGTAATATTTGCAGATTTTAGGCATTATGATAAAAACGAAAATATATTCACCTTCTGTAATTGTGGTGCTATGTCTACATGGTATGCTGAGAGAAGTGATGATCCTAAGAAAAATTTGAAGTCGGTTAATTTAAGCCCTGTTATTCCTAAGTATGGAGGTAAAGGCTGTCATGTTCAGTATATTGCTAAGGAAGGCGAGATGACCTTTGGAAGGCTCTCAAGGGTGTTAGACAATTACAAATTAACAATCTTCAAGGGAGAATTTAAAAAATATCCTCCTGAAAAGTTAAATGAAACATGTCCGGCATGGCCGCATGGCTATGTTAAGGTGGATGTTGATTATCTCGATTTAATCAATAGATATGAAAGCAATCATGTACATGGAATATATGGCGATTATATTGAAGAGCTTACAAGATTTTGTGAATTAAGCAATATAGAATATGAGGTGATAGGGTGAAGATAGCAGTAGCAATAGCATCTGAAAACGCACTACCATCAGCTTTTGTGGTTTTTCGAGGGATTGAAGAGAGTATAAAAAAAGCTGCTGAGCTAGGATATGATGGAGTAGAATTAGCTCTGTTAGATAAGGATCAAGTGGATGTTAATAAAATCAAAGAACTTATTAATAAGTACAATATGGAAATTCCAGTTATCTCAAGTGGTCAAGTTTTTGCTGGATCTGGATTATGGTTTACATCACCAGATGTTGAAAAGAGAAAAAGGGTTATTGAAGTATTTAAGGGTCTTGTTGATGTAGCTGTAGTATTTGGGGCAATGCTTAATATAGGTCGTGTCCGCGGTTTCATTGCTGAAGGGGAAACCCTAGAGGAAACAGAGCAGAGATTTGCTGAAGTACTGGAAGAAGTATCTGACTATGCCAATAAAAAAGGCGTAAAACTAATTTTAGAACCAGTTAACAGATATGAAATTAATTTTATAAATAATTGTGATCAGGGAGTTGACTTGATCAATAAATTAGGTATTAGTGGATTAGGGCTTATGCCTGATGTATTCCACATGAATATTGAAGATGCTTCTATTGAAGGAAATCTAAAAAAGTATATTGATTATATTGATTATGTTCACTTTGCTGATAGTAACAGGTTAGCTCCCGGATGGGGACATCTTGACTTTGAATCAATTGTTGATGCTTTAAAGGAAGTTAATTATGATGGTTGGATATCTGTTGAAATATTGCCTGAACCAAACTCTGACTCCGCAGCAGAGCAAGCAATAAAACACCTTAGAACTTTAATTCCAAAAAATAAGGAGAAAGCTTATGAATAATAAAACCATATGGATAGGAAATGATCATGGAGGGTATGACCTTAAAGTTCAAATATTAGAATACTTACATAAAAAGGGTATTGAGTATAAAGATGTTGGATGTTCCTCTACAGAAATTGTGCGTTATCCATATTACGCAAACAAGGTAGCAGGAGCAGTATCAAGTGGAGAGTGTGATCGGGGTATATTGATATGCTCAACGGGTATAGGAATGAGCATCATAGCAAATAAGTTTAAGGGAGTAAGAGCATCTTTATGTACAAGCACCTATATGGGCAAGATGACTCGTGCTCATAATAATTCAAACTTACTTTGTCTGGGTGGCAAGATTACTGGGACACTAGAGGCACTAGATATATTGGAAGCTTGGTTAACAACAGAATATGAAGGTGGAAGGCATGATATTTCCCTTGGGTTAATTGAAGAAGCTGAGGGAACTCTATGCAATGAAAATGAATGGCTACCTGCTGACCTTTCAAAGTAAAAAAGCAAGGTTCAGCATTTCAAATAAATCAATTAAGGAGGTTGCGAAATGGCATTGGATTTTGTAAAAGAGAAAGAATTGCAAGAATTATCTAAGAATATGAGAATTGAAATAATTGAAATGTTAAACAAAGTAAAAACAGGACATCCAGGAGGATCTCTATCAGCGGTGGAAATTATGGCAGTTTTGTATTTTAATCAAATGAATATAGATCCCCAAAATCCACAATGGGAAGATAGGGATAGATTTATTGCTGGTAAAGGTCATTGTGCTCCGATAGTTTATGTTGCATTGGCAGAAAGAGGTTACTTTCCTAAGGAAGAATTAAGAAATTTAAGGCAGATGGGATCAATATTACAAGGCCATCCTTGTATGTTAGCAACACCGGGAGTTGATATGTCATCAGGACCCCTGGGCTTAGGATTATCAGCAGGAGTAGGTATGGGAATAGCTGCAAAACTTAACAAGAAAGATTATTATACCTATGTTTTATTAGGTGATGGAGAAATACAAGAGGGTCAAGTTTGGGAAGCAGCAATGTCAGCGGTGAAATTTAAAATTGATAATGTAATTACAATACTTGATAATAATGGAGTGCAATTAGATGGAACCAATGATGAAATTATGCCATTGGGAGACATAGGCAAGAAGTTTGAATCCTTCGGTTGGAATGTTATTCATATTGATGGACATTCTATTAAAGAAATAGACCAAGCAATAGAAGTAGCAAAAACTATAAAAAATAAACCTTCTATAATAATTGCTAAAACCATAAAAGGAAAAGGCGTATCCTACATGGAAGGAAAGAGTATATGGCATGGGAAACCATTAAGTGAAGAAGACTATAAAATTGCCATGGAAGAGCTAGGAGGTGCCAATTAATTATGAAAGCAATGAGAGACGCTTATGGTGAGGCATTAATAGAACTAGGAAAAGTAAATGAGGATGTAGTAGTTTTAGATGCTGATGTATCTAGTTCGACGAAGTCAGGTTTGTTTGGGAAAGTATTTCCTGAAAGATTTTTCAATATGGGTATAGCCGAAGGAAATATGACAGCTGTATCTGCAGGGATGGCTGCATGCGGCAAGATTCCATTTATAAATACCTTTGCATTTTTGTTTGCTCTAAGAGCAGCTGATCCGATAAGAAGTTTAATAGCCTATGGAAATTTAAATGTTAAGATCGCAGGAGCCTATAGTGGTTTCTCGGACTCCTATGATGGAGCCAGTCATCAGGCAATAGAAGATGTTGCCATTATGAGGTCAATTCCTAATATTACAGTTGTAGTTGTTGCAGATGAACATGAAGCAAAGAAAGCGGTATTTGCTGCAGCAGAGCATAAAGGACCAGTTTATTTAAGATTAAGCAGAGCAGAAGTAAAACCGATATATGATGATAATATGAGTTTTGAAATAGGAAAAGGAATAAATGTTAAAGAAGGTAAGGATGTTACAATAATTGCAAATGGGTATATGGTAAGTAAGGCTTTGGATGCAGCAGAGCTATTAAGGGCAGAAGGCATAGAAGCAGGGGTAATTGATATGCATACTGTTAAACCTTTAGATAAGGAACTTGTTCTAAGGAAAGCAAAAGAAACTGGGGCAATAGTTACAGTAGAAGAGCATAATATACATGGCGGTCTTGGTTCTGCGGTTGCAGAGGTACTCTCAACAAATACTCCTGTGCCATTAGAGATAGTAGGAGTAAAGGATGTCTTTGGTGAGTCAGGCGACTATGAAATGTTACTTAAAAAGAATGGTCTATGCGGAGAATCAATAGCAGATGCTGCAAAAAGAGCATTAAAAAGAAAAAAATAAACGGGAGGTAGAGTAGAATGAATGAATCAATGCATAAGTTTATGAAGGTAGGTTTAATTCATTTTATGGCATTTCCAAACACAATAAAGGGTGAAGGCCCAATTGAGGAAACTATAAGGAAAATAGCCGTGGATGACTACTTTGATGCAGTAGAAATTACATGGATCAAGGATGAAAAGGTCAGAGAAAATGTTAAGAATATGATTGAAACTTCACATTTGACTGTAGCTTACGGTGCTCAGCCAAGATTACTTACAACAGGTCTTAATATAAACTCATTGGATGAAGAAGAAAGACAAACAGCACTAGCATCCTTAAAAGAAGGAATTGACGAAGCAGAATTTATGGGAGCAAAGGGCTTTGCATTCTTAAGTGGAAAATATAACGAAGAAACTAAGGAAGAATCTTATAAGGCACTAGTAAAGTCTACAAGAGAACTCTGTGAATATGCAAAGCCAAAGGGAATGAAAGTAGTACTTGAGGTTTTTGACTATGATATTGATAAGAAATCTCTAATAGGGCCAGCTAGTCTAGCAAAAAGATTTGCAGAAGAAATGAGAGCAGAGTATGATAACTTTGGATTAATGGTGGATTTGAGCCATATACCAATGATTTATGAAACTGTAGAGGAATCAATACTGCCAATAAAGGATTATTTAGTTCATGCCCATATGGGTAATTGTGTAATTAAGGATTCATCAATGAAAGCCTATGGAGATCAGCATCCAAGATTTGGTTTTCCAAATGGAGAAAACGATGTGGAAGAGCTTGTTAACTACTTAAGGGTCTTAATGGACATAGGATTCTTAAATGAAGAAAATCCTCCAATTGTAAGCTTTGAAGTTAAGCCGGTCGGGGATGAAGATCCTGAGATTGTTATTGCTAATGCTAAAAGAACTTTAAATCAGGCATGGGCAAAACTATAAGTATCAAAAACGGAAGGGAGACATAGATATGAAAATAGTAGTATTGGACGGTTACACCCTAAACCCAGGAGATTTATCTTGGGAAGGTTTGGAAAAAATAGGGGAAGTCGTGATTTATGATAGAACTCCAACAGAAGAGGTAACATCAAGAATTGCAGATGCAGAAATAGTATTTTCAAATAAGGTTCCAATTACAAGAGCAAACATGGATGCGGCTCCGAATCTAAAATATATTGGGGTTTTAGCAACAGGATACAATGTAATAGATGTAGATGCAGCAAAGGATAAAGGAATTATTGTAACCAATATTCCTACCTATGGGACAGCATCAGTAGCACAATTTGCAATAGCTATGTTATTAGAAATTTGTCATCATGTTGCCCATCATAGTGAAGCAGTTCATAAAGGAAGATGGGAATCCAATCCGGACTGGTGCTTCTGGGATTATCCACTTATAGAGTTGGAAGGAAAAACCATGGGTATAATCGGTTTTGGTCGAATAGGTCAAAGTACAGGAAAAATTGCCCAAGCATTGGGAATGAATGTATTAGCTTATGATGGACACAAAAATCCAGAATTAGAGTGTGCTACATGTAAATATGTAACTCTTGATGAACTATATGAAAACTCAGATGTTATAGCACTACATTGTCCGCTGTTCCCATCTACAGAGGGTATAATCAATAAGGATTCCATTGCAAAGATGAAGGATGGAGTAATCATCCTTAATAATTCAAGGGGTCCACTAATCGTGGAAGAGGATCTGCGAGATGCATTAAATAGTGGTAAGGTATATGCCGCAGGAGTTGATGTAGTTTCTACTGAACCAATAAAGGGAGATAATCCATTACTACAGGCTAAGAATTGCTTTATTACACCACATATATCATGGGCACCAAAGGAATCTCGTCAAAGATTAATGGATATTGCAGTAAATAGCCTTGCAGCATTCTTAGATGGAAATCCTATTAATGTAGTAAATAAATAATTTATATAAAGTGCAATGGATAGGAGGTAGGTAACAGACACCGAGCTTACCACTTATTTACATAATGTCGTCCTTTTGGTAATATAAAAGCAAGTGTATTACCAAAAGGACTTTTTTATAGAGAGACTATAAAGGAAAGGGTGTGCGTATACCGGAACATGCGGCTAAAAGTTGAAGAAGCATCTTCCGAGTATTGCTTGAAAAAATTACTATTTCAGTGATTATGAACCGTCCCCGATTGATGATAGGAAAGGAGAGGATATTATGATATATAGGAATGCTAAAGTAGAAGACATTTCTGGCGTTTTAGAGCTTCAACAAAGGTATCATATTTCTACAATACCCGAAGAGGATAAAAATGATGGATTTGTAACGACATTGTTTACAGAAGAGCAGCTCAAG
>NZ_JAWLCK010000134.1:0-6842 GCF_041687175.1 Lutispora sp. | reverse complement strand
GGCTCAGTATGCTCCAGTATCTCAAATATTGCAGGACTTATTATATATCTGCCCAATATGGCCACATTAGATGGAGCCTCTTCGATAGAGGGTTTCTCCACCAACCCTTTTACTTTATATACCCGGCCTTCTATATGCTTGCCATCTACTATCCCGTATTTGCACACATCTTCGTCAGGAACCTGCTGTACACCCAGTATAGTTGTCTTGTACTCATCATAGGCCTCTATCATCTGTTGCAGACAAGGCTTTTGAGAATATACTATATCATCACCAAGAAGCACTGCAAAGGGTTCATCTCCAATAAAGCTTTTTGCACAATATATGGCATGGCCTAATCCTTTAGGCTCTTTCTGCCTTATGTAATGTATATTGACCATGTCGGAAATTTTCCTTACTTCCTCCAGCAGTTCAAATTTGCCGTGCTTTTCTAATTCTAATTCCAGCTCTACTGATTTATCGAAATGATCCTCAATGGACTTCTTATTCCTACCAGTTATAATCAATATCTCCTCTATACCTGAAGCCACAGCTTCTTCAATGATATACTGCAATGTGGGTTTATCCACTATAGGCAGCATCTCCTTAGGCTGAGCCTTTGTGGCAGGCAAAAACCTGGTACCCAAACCTGCTGCAGGTATTATGGCTTTATGAACTTTCACTTGTATTATCCCCCTTCCCATGAGCCACCGGGGATCGGTTCTCCCTGGCTCATTATTTATTTCACTGGAAGCCCTTTAATATAATTCGATAATATTTAGTATTTTCCTCTATTATAGGATAAGTTATTACTATTATCTTGTGTCAATATCACAAAAAATAGATGCCTGTAAACTCCAAAATAGAGAATACAGGCACCATGCAATTTGACACGGTCTTCCGTCCCCGATGTCCCGCGGCTATATGCTCATAAAGCCTAGTAACAGGTATCCAACTAATGCTACTCCACCGCATAGAAGAGCATATGGTAATTGGGTTTTAACATGGTCAATATGATCTGCGGCAGATCCTGTTGAAGCTAATATTGTTGTATCTGACAATGGAGAACAATGGTCTCCAAATACTCCACCACCGGCTACAGCAGCAAAGCATGCAGTCACTAATGTTGTCACTGCTCCGCCTGTAAAGTTAAAAGCTAATGGCAACGCTATAGGCATGCAGATTGCAAAAGTTCCCCAGGAAGAGCCTGTTGAAAAAGCTATTATTGAAGCGATTATAAAAATTATAGCTGGTAGCAAACTTGGGCTTAGTAGGCCTTCACTTATTGAAACTATATAATCTGCTGTTCCCATAGTCTTGCTTAAACTATTTACTGAGTAAGCCAGAGCCAAGATAGATACAGCAGGTACTGCTCCTTTTATACCATCAGTTATTGTGTTCATAATTTCTATAAAAGGAATACCTTGTATAAACATGCTTATACTCATAAATATGATTACGAATAGGAAAGCTTCCATAGTCTTTGCTGATTTCATAGCTATATAAGTACCCATTGCTATGGTCATAATCATTATTACAGGTAATACGAAGTTTAAGAATACCCTTGGTTTGATGCCAGGATAAGCTTCCATCTCAGTCAATTCCTTACCAATCAATGGATTTGCTCCATCTCTCAATACCTTACCTTCATTTATCGCTCTATCTTCTGCTTTTTTCATAGGACCAAAATCTTTGATAATACCGGCTGCTATTAGTCCTACAAATATTACTGTAAACACAGCATAAAAGTTCAATGGTACTGCTTTGATAAATAATCTCGTTGCATCTTCCTGAGTTGCTATAGTACCAATACCGATTGCTAAACCGCTTAAATATGCAGCCCAGCCTGTTATAGGTACTAGCACGCTGACAGGAGCTGCTCCGGAGTCAGCTATATAGGATAATTTTTCTCTTGAGATTCTTGCTTTGTCTGCTATACCTCTCATAGTAGTTCCAACAAACAACGGACTAAAAGAATCACTAAAATATACGAACATACCCAAAAGCCAGGCAACTATCTGTATTGCTTTTCTGCTTAGCTGTTTTTCTTCTATATACAGAGTAAATCCCTGTATAGCGCCTGTCTTTCTAAAATACGCCACTAGAATGGCTACAAATGTGTTCAATAACATAACCCATGAGAAACTAGTTGTACCTAAACTTGTTTTTAATAATGTTGGAAATCCCATTATGCCCTGACCCGCCAAAAGTGTTCCAACAAAGCATGCAACTGCCAAAGCAAAAATAGTATTTCTTGCTAAAAATGATAGAACTATAGCTAGTATTGCAGGTACTAATGATAATATACCCATGTTTAATGCTTCTTCCATGTTGATCCCCTTTCATATCATTATTTTTTGTTTATGGGCTTTATAGAGTTATAAAATTATTTGACCTGGTTATTGTTGCAGGTGGTGCTGGATCTAGTTTCTTGTCTGCAATCTTCAATATATCTTCTGGTCTTATCCATGGTCTATTCTGTATCGCACTTGTCTCTTCATGCGTCAAATATCCTTTATATACTGTAAGACTTCTTCTCAAGAATCCATCCCTGATGCATGCTTCTTCTATGCCAAGATTCATAATATTTCTTATATGAGGCAATACTGAAGCTGCATATGCAACGGATGTGGTTTGAGAAATAGTTGAAGGTAAATTGCTGACACAATAATGTACGACACCCTCTTCAATATATCTTGGATTGTCTAGAGTCGTTTCACGGAATGTTTCTATCACTCCATAATCGTTACTAATGTCCACTATTACTGAACCCTTCTGCATTTTTCTTACCATGCTTCTGTCAATTAGAAATTCTTTGCTGTCTTTAGGCCATTTTACACAATTAAGTAATAAGTCTATCTCAGGAAGCAGTTTCTCAATATTATACCTTGTAGAAATTTGTGTGTTGACCTTTTCATTGTACATTTTCCCAATTTCCCTGAGTGTGGCAATATTGATATCCATGACAGTAACCCATGCACCCAAAGATTGAAGAACCTGCAGAGCATTCTTGCCTACTATCCCTCCTCCTAGTATTAATGCCTTTATACCTGGTGCCCCTGCAAGACCATTAACAAACTTCCCATTCCCTCCATTAATGGATAAAAGAGATTCCAGTCCAAGGAAAGCACCTACTTTGCCAGCAGCTTCACAGTTAGGAGATCCATATCTATGAGAATCCTCAGCTGTAAAAGCAATAACTTTTTTGTCAAGGAGAGCCTGTACTTCTTCTCTATGAGCTGCTGGATGAATACAAGTAAAGATGATTTGGCCTTCTCTAAGCAAATCATATTCACATGGTTCGATTTCTTTAACTTTAGCTACAAAGTCACTTCTTTCATATATCTCTTCCATTGTATCAACTATCTCTGCTCCTGATTTGATATACTCTTCATCAGGAAAACCTGCATTAGCACCAGCATTTTTTTGCACCAGCACTCTATGCCCGTCTTTGACAATAGTTGATACCTCAGAAGGAGTTGCTATTACCCTGTATTCGTGTTTTTTTATGTCTTTTAAAACTCCAAAGATCATTATGACTTACCTCCCATAGCTCGATTTTATCTATTAAGCTTTTACGCTTACATATAAACATAAGCAAAAGTAATGCCATTACCTATTCTGTTTCCTTCATTAAAAAAACATGTAATAGCAATGTTCTTGATATAGAGTTTAAAAGTTCTGACTTTCCCCATAAAAAAATTGCTCATATATGAGCAAAAGACAGCTTATATATGAGCAATTGCATAATTTTTATATTAAATTATATTGCTTTGCTTTTCTTTGCAACGTTTGCCTTGGTATATTAAGAATTTTAGAAGCCTTTGTCACATTGTCCTCTGTCTGTATAAGCACTTTTTTTATTAAGCTCATCTCATAATTCTCAATCATATCTCTCAAAGATACAATATTTACTTCATCATTGCTATTCATTTTGATTAGCTCATCGTATCTTTTCTGTATATCCGAAAACTCAAGCTTAATTTTTGTGTTATCAACAACGCTTATGCCATATGCGATCACATTCTCCAATTCGCGGACATTCCCTGGCCAATCATATTTTTTTAGCTTTTCACATAGGTCTGTTGAAACATATTTAACATTCTTCCTGAAAATCTTGTTATATCTTGAGATATAGAAATTAACAAGAGGAAGAATATCGTCTTTCCTGTCTCTTAGGGGCGGAATACTAATATTTAAAACATTAAGCCTATAGTAAATATCTTTTCTTAACTTGCCTTCTGCGATGGCCTTCAGCGGTTCCTCATTTATTGAAGTGATAATTTTAACATCAACGGTTTTTAACTCTTTAGAACCTATGCTTCTGAAAGAACCATCCTGTAATACTCGAAGCATCTTTGACTGCAGATGCAACGGCATGGAATTTATCTCATCAAGAAAAATTGTTCCACCATCAGCCAGTTCCAACAGACCAATATTGTCAACAGCTCCTGTAAAAGCACCCTTTGAGGTTCCAAAGAGTATGCTCTCCAGTAAGTTCTCCGGTATTGCGGCACAATTCTGTGCTATAAAAGGTTTATGTTTTCTTTTGCTCTCATTATGAATGGCATGTGCAAAAAGCTCTTTCCCTGTACCTGTCTCTCCATATATGAGCACTGGCAAATCACAACCGGCAGCAATTTTTATATAATCCTTAAGCTCAAGCATCTTTTTGTTGTTAGTAATAATGTTATCAGCCACAAATTTTGCGCAATTTCCATCATTGGATAATTTATCCACATTATTATTTTCAAAGGTTTCACTGTTTATCTTTATATATTCATCGTCATTTACTGGATCCTCTTCACTTATGGATAAATCTATAGCACCAACAATTTTTTTCCCCGATTTTATTGGTATTGATAAGGAAGAAATTTTTATTTCTCTTCTTCCTGCAGATTTAAGGGTCTGATTATCTATATATAGTGGTATCCCTAGCTCCATAGCTTTATATATAGTGCTATTATCTTTATTGAGATTCTCATAAACATCGAAAAAATTCTTGCCTACAACCTCATAGTTCTCACAACTATCCTGATTCAACTTATTGTTAAATTTTGCTGTAAACAATATTTCTCCCTTTAAATCTATTATGGTGATGCCATCAATGTAACCTCTTTTGTTGAATAAATCTCCCATTAACTTCATTATAAATCACCTTCTATCCCGCTAATACTATATCAAATCATATAATGCAAATCAAGCGGGCAATAACTCTAAACTTCTGCGCCTTTGCCTTAAGAATCCAAAAGCCACCGGGAACGGTTTATTGTCCTCAGTGGCTCTATTAACTACATCAATTTTGCCTTGGCAAGGATTTGCCTTATCTTTTCTTTTTCTTCTTCTTTTAACTCCAATAGCGGTTTTCTGACAAATCCTCCTTGATAGCCTAAGAGGCTGCAAGCATATTTGAGACCTGCAATCCCAAAGGTTCCAGTAACTGCCTGATTCACAGGGAATACTCTGGTATATATCTCTCTGGCTTCTTCCACATTTCCTCTTTCAAATTCTTCCTGTACCAATGCACATTCATTAGGAGCACAATTAGCCAATGCCATTATTGCTGCTTTTATCCCTAAAGTCAATGCAGGATACCAGGCAGATGCGGTTCCAACCATAAGATTAAAGGACTCTGGTATCACGCTTTGAAACTTCACAAGCTGAGGTACGTCACCGGAACTATCCTTCATCCCGATTATATTTGGATGTCTGCTTAATTTTTCTACTGCATTAACAGAAATATTGATATGAGTAAACTTTGTAACATTATAAATCAATACAGGAATATCCACATTATCTGCTACATCGGTAAAATAATTTATCAATGCTTCATCATTCATTTTCCCACCATAATAAAATGGAGTCAAAATCAAAGCAGCATGAGCTCCCAACTTTGCAGCTTTGTTTGTCAGCTTTATTGTCTCCCTGGTTGATTCCATTCCGGTTCCTGCTAGTATTATTCTATCCTTTTTAGCTGTTTCTACAGTAATCTTGATTAACTCAAGCTTCTCATCTTCATTTAAATATACTGTCTCACTGTTGGAACCTAATACTAAATAACCTGTCAAATTATCCTTATTCCATTTTTCTAAGTTTTCAGCATGAAGTTGATAATCAACATCTCCGTTTTCTTTAAAAGGTGTAATCATCGGAGGTATTACGCCTTTAATTTTCATATCAGCCATTTTATTCTCTCCTTTTGTTATAGTTAATATTTTTTTATTCACTTCATCATATTTTTAGCATATTTCATTTCTCGAAATTTAATTCTTCTAGTGGGAACTATATTCTATAGCCCCTTCACTTATCTACGAACCAGACAACTAAACTTAGTTATCATTATCTCGCTATATAGTTCTTTATATTAGTTTTATATATTCTACTTTAATCTAGTAAATCCTCCATATATTATCCCTACTCCTACCTGCTAAGGCTGCTTTGCTATGTTAAAGATAAATACAGATATACTTGAATTTCATGTATAAAAATATTACAATTTGTAATATAGAGATATATTATGCGAATTGAGGATGGGGGTCTTAAAAATTAAATCACAAATACGCAAAAAACAAAGAAGAAAATTTATTAGTACTTTGATTATACTTTTAATTTTTGCATTGTTTGTTTCACTTTTTAGGGACAAGCTATACAGTATTATTGCATATAGCCCTATCAACGCTGATACTATTGCTGAAAGCCAAGCTTTAGAGGATACTGAGGAATTAGAAGATAATCACATTATTGAGCAAAACAATGATTTATTAAAAGATACTGTTTATACTGATTCTGAAGGCAATAGTATTGTTAAAAATCCAGATGATGTCCTGGTTCTGGTTAACAAAGAGCGAAATTTACAGTCAGAT
>NZ_JAWLCK010000133.1:0-6882 GCF_041687175.1 Lutispora sp. | reverse complement strand
AAAACAATGGTACAATTATCTAAAATGGGAAGTAAGGGGGTTGAAATATGGACTATAATCAGATCCTGGAAAACGCCAGAAAGAATATGGGAGGCAGATGCCTGGTATGCAAGGAATGCAGCGGAGTGGGCTGCAAAGGTGTTATACCCGGTCCCGGTGGCAAAGGGACAGGCTCCTCCTTTGCCAGAAACTATCTTAAGCTTCAGGAGCTTAAGATAAATATGGATTTGATCTATTCTAAAAGCTCCGTAAGCACCGAAATAGAGCTCTTTGGCAGGAAATTCAAGTATCCTTTCTTCGCTGCTCCCATATCTGCAGTGAAGATACATTATCCGGGATACTTCAGCGAAGAAGAATACAGCAATGCAATAGTATTCGGCTGTAAAGCTGCTGGAACCATAGGTTTTACAGGTGATGGAGAGAGCAAGGACTGCTATACATCAGGCCTGGAAGCAATCAAATTGACTGGAGGCTGGGGCATACCTACCATAAAACCCTGGGGAGTGGAAGATGTAATAAGCAAGATAAAACTGGCAGAGCAAGTAGGAGCTCCTGCAGTAGCCATGGATATAGATGCAGCAGGATTACCTGTTCTGGCCAAGGATAAGGAGATCTGTCCCAAGTCTGTAGATGATCTGAAAAGAATAGTAGAAAGCACCAAGCTGCCTTTTATCGTGAAGGGCATCATGACAGCTAAAAGTGCAGAAAAAGTCTTGGAAGCAGGAGCTTACGGCATTGTAGTGTCAAATCACGGCGGAAGGGTACTGGATCATACACCAGCTACTGTTGAAGTCCTCCCTGATATCGTAAAAGCGGTAAAAGGCAAGATGAAGATACTTATCGACGGAGGCATCAGAAGCGGATTAGATGTATTCAAGGTGCTGGCGCTAGGCGCCGACGGTGTACTTATCGGCAGACCATATTCTGTGGCTGCATACGGCGGAGGAGAAGAAGGAGTTGCTCTTTATACAGAGAAAATAGGAGCTGAGCTGAAGCAGACCATGGTTATGACAGGCTGCAGCACTCTATCAGACATTGATTCATCAAAATTGTGGCAGGGATAAAACTACATATTATATAGATAAAAAAATAAAACACTTAAGAAGATTGATATGCTCCCCTTGTGGTAGACAGTTTAAATAATAAAAACTGCTTACTACAAGGAGGAGTATATTTTTATGGGACGAAAAAGTAAATTTTCTTAGTCTAGACTTTTCTTCGATTTGAGCAAGGTTTCCTTGTGTTTTATTACTGGATATAGCTGCAGAAAATGACAAAATAAGACAAAATAGTTTGCATTTCGAAAATATAAATACTATACTTATAATAGACAGAAAATTAACAATATTGTGCATTATGAAGTTGATAAATACTAAGAAATTAAAATGAAAGGGTGAGGTTTTATATGAGAAAAAAGGTTCGTTATGGCATTATGTTTAAAATGTTTTTATTTACATCTTTATCAGTTTACTTAATCATATCTGTTATGTCAGGGTTGATATATTTAAGAACAAAGGATATCATAGTTGAAACTATAGAAAATGACATGATAGCAGCCAAAGAATCTACAATAAAAAATATTGAACAGATTTTAAATGTTGCAGTTGAGGTTGTAGAGGAAATAAATCATAATGACTATATCAAAGAATATATAAAAAGAGTTCCTTCTATAGAGGAAACAAAAACAACAGAAGGGTATTCAAACTTAATAAATACGCTAAATTACATAAAACAGAAAGATGATAACTTGTTAAATGTGTATATTGGAGTAGATCACATAAATAAACTGATAACAAATGATGAATTTGAAACACCTCCAGGATTTGACACCAAGGGGCGTTCGTGGTATATAGGAGCAACACAGAATAAGGGAATAGCAATAACAGAGCCATATATAGATGTAGTAACAGGTTTGCTGGTTCTTACTGTAGCAACACCTGTTAATGATAGCGATGGTAATCTTATAGGCGTTGCAGGTGTTGATATTTCACTGGATGATATATCAAAAGTAATGAGCAGTTATAAATATAAAGATTCAGGCTATGCAATATTAGTAGATAAGACTGGAAACTTTATATATCATCCCAATGAAGAATTGATTATGAAAGATTCAATAGAGAAAATCGATGGTGATTTATCAATTGTAGGTAAAAAAATGCTCTCAAATGAGACAGGAACAGAAATAATAACTGTTGATGGGAAAGAACACTATATAAGCTATAGCCCTATATCATTAAGCAAATGGGCTGTAGGTCTGTTGGTACCAGTAGAAGAAGCACAAAATGAGCTTGACACATTTAAAACAATTTTTATCACAATCATAGCGGTTACCTTTGTTTTTCAATCTCTAGTAATCTATTTATTGGCCAGGAACATATTAAAGCATATACCCGTTCTTTTAAATGCTTTTAGTATGGCAGAAAAAGGCGATTTAACCATCAGGGCAAATACAAAGAGTAAAGATGAAATTGGACTATTATCTGACGGGTTTAATAGGATGGTTGATTCTCAAAAGGGCATAATTAATAATGTGGTTGACTCAATAGAGAAAATTACAAATGTGCTTGATTCAACGAAACACAATATAGAAGACTTAAATAAAAATATAGAAGATGTATCAGCCACTACGGAAGAAATTGCAGCTGGAATGGAAGAAACAGCAGCATCAATGGAAGAAATGAATGCAACATCAAACGAAATTTCACAAATTCTTGATGATATAGCACATAAGGCAGAAAAAGGAGTAACATCAGCAAAAGAGATAAACAACAGGGCTTTGGAAGTTAAAAAAGAAGCAATAGAATCAAAGCAAAATGTTAATGATATATATGATATAACCCAAAGCAAGTTAAAGGAAGCAATAGAAGAATCAAAGACCATAGAGCAAATCAGCATTCTGTCAGATTCAATATTGGCAATAACAGAACAAACCAACCTCCTGGCACTCAATGCCGCAATAGAAGCAGCCAGAGCAGGGGAAGCAGGAAAAGGATTTGCAGTTGTGGCAGATGAGATAAGAAAGCTTGCAGAAGAATCAAAAAATGCAGTGGCAAAAATTCAAGAAGTAACAGAGAATGTATTGCAATCTGTAAACAAGCTGGTAATGAGTTCAAATGAGGTTTTAGAACTTGTAGATAAAAAAGTAATCAAGGATTATGAAATACTTGTTGATACCTCCGGACAATACAGTAATGACGCTATGTACTTTGAGAATTTGGTTAGTGATTTTTCCAGTTCATTCTCTATGCTAAAAGACATCGTTATGAATATGATAAAAGCTATAGAAGAAGTAAGTGTAGCCACAAATGAAGAAACTGAAGCAACTTCAAATATAGCTGAAAGAACAACCTACATTATTGAAAAAACCATCGATATAGTTAATCAAATGCAGGATGCAAATGAAAAGATTGATAACTTGATGGAGGTAGTTAGCAAGTTTAAAATCAGATAATATAAGGGACACGGGGGACGGTTCTAAATGTCCCCCGTGTCCCTTATCTCTCTATTTCAAATCCGGCAATTCATCATCACCAGTTACATCATCAGGTATTTCTGGTTTTTCAAGAACCTTAAGATTATAAGTAAATGGTTGACTTGGAGTTCCTTTAGAATCCTGCACCACAAGGGACACTTTATAATTCCCCGGCTCATCAAACACATAGCTGAGAGTCTCTTCATCCGAGTTTAAAACTACAGTACCATCCTTCTCTATTGTCCAGAGCCTTGATTTAATCGAATCTCCAGGATCTGAATCCGAAGACTTGTCTACAAAAGTTACATCATCCCCTGAATACACCTTGCTTATGCTTATGGAAAACTCCGCAATGGGAGCATTATTCTTCTTTTCAATAATATTATTGCCAATATTCTCTGAATCCCTTCCTCTGGATATAAACGCAGGGATAGCTTTTCCAAAGAGCCAGAATCCTCCCCAGACCAGAGCCGCTAATACCATCATCGAAGCTATAAATCTCGGCCAGGATATTATGTATCTCTTCTTTGCTTTTTTTATATTTATTCTTATTTGATCATCCAAGGAAACATCCCCTATAAAGGTTGTATAAAGAAGAGTATTCTTAAAGTTATCATAAATCTCTTTTGTTGACTCATAAGACCCTGCCATGGCCCTTGTAATTATAGGGAATATGGCAGGAGGGATTGCATCCTTGTCCTTCTCTATGTCTCCATCGGGAGAGTTGGCGAATATACAGCAAATTATTTGCCCCAGCTTCTTGCTCACCAAACTGAAATCTATATCAAGATTGTTCTTATCAAAGCAAAACAGATTAAAAAAGCTCAAATACTTCCTGTTGGCGACGGATAAATTATTCAAATCGCAAAGGGTATATTGTATTAAAGGAATAGACTTATCTATTTCCATAAATTTTTTCAAAAGCTGTTCTGTAAGAAGCATTTTATCTGCAATAGTCAGGTGATGCTTGGAGAGATATTCCTCCAGGGAAGGTCCTTTGGAGATGGGGAATAAGGCGTAAAACATTCCATCTATTTCAAAAGAATCTATTAGACTCTTAGACACGCTGTCACCACTGTAGCAGAAGCTGTTTTTCACTGCATCAATGATATCTTTGTCCACAAACTCGTTTAAAATAAACTTCTCTTGGCTCTCACTATTTGCTAATTCGCATATAAAGACAGATTGGAACTGATCTGAATACAGAGTATCCAGTATGTGGTACTTATCATTTATAACCTTATGCTCCAAGTTATTCACCCCCAATCTATACTATTCTACATAAAGCAAAATTTTCCTCCAATATATACCAAGGTTTGCGCAAAAAAGCCATAAAAAGGGCACCCTGTAAGGGTGCAATACTGAGTGGGGTTAACGATTGTGTCTCTAATAATGTGAGACTTTCAGGGGTTAAATACACTCTAATTATAGTACATGAGGAATTAATATGCAATAGAGTTTATCAGAAACCTGAAAAATATGTAGAATTAAAGGCATAATATTAGATATATATCTAATATTATCATTATAAAAGTATTGAAACTTCTGACTTATTCATATAACCACAAAACACAACAAAATACGCTATATATTAATATATATACACTAAATAGTATAATAATGCAAAAAAATAATCATATATCAATTAGATATATGATTATTCATCGTCATCCTGAGCCCTAGCGATGTAGGGAACGGTTCACAACCGTTCCGTGACCTCAACGGCTTACCCTAATTATGTCATCCTGAGCGAAGCGAAGGATCTTGACCCTAAAGGAATACCTAAATCTGAGCTCTGAGCTCTGTATAAGAAATACCCAAGTCTATGCAACTCGCAACCCTCAACTAGTAACTCGTGACAAAACCCCAGAGGAATCCCCTGGCACTAGTGACTGGCGACCAGCGACTAACGACTTACTTTAGGCAGCGCCTCATAATCTTGCCTGTCTCCGTCTTTGGCAGCTCATCCATGAACTCTATCTCCTGAGGCGATGCAAAAGGAGACACTCTGTTTCGAACCAATGATCTATACTCAATCTGCAGCTGGGGACTAGGCTCATAACCCTTCTTTAACACCACAAAGGCTTTCACAGCTTCGCCCATCAATTTATCCGGCATACCTTTCACCGCCACCTCAGCAACTGAAGGATGGCTCATAAGGACGCTCTCCACCTCAAAGGGTGTTACCAAATGCCCCGCCGTATTTATTACATCATCCTCACGGCTCAAATAATAGAAGTAGCCTTCTTCATCCCTGAAAGCCAAATCACCGGTTATGTACCAGCCATTCTTAAATTTCTCAGTATACTTTTCCCGGTTTCCCCAATAATCCAGAAACATGGAGGGCCAAGATGGCTTCAAGGCTAAATGACCTTTACCACCAGGAGGCAGGGGATTAAAATCCTCGTCCAATATCTCCGCTTCCACATCCACCAATACCTTTCCCATGGTATCATAGCCTTTCTTCGGGAAAGTACCGTCATATCCTATTATTATTGAACCTGTCTCTGTCTGGAACCAATGATTGTACACTGTCAGGCCAAGATTATCCTCAGCCCAGCGGCATACTTCAGGATTCAATGCCTCCCCGGCACTGAATATCTTTTTTAAATATCTCAGATCATACTCCTTTGCCTTAGCCGGATCTTCTCGCATGAGCATCCTTAGCAAAGTTGGAGCAGTGTACCATATCTCTATATTGTATCTATCCAAAAGCCCCAATACCTGGCTGATCCTGTACCCAGGCTCTGCCACCAAAATATCAGCCCCTGTACTCAAGGATCCCAATATACCATAGGATGTGCCTGTTACCCAGGCAGGGTCCGCAGTGAACCAGCACTTCAAGCCAGGTCTCAAGCCAACAATATCCTTGGAGGTCTGCCAATGACTCAATACAGCACCATGGCAATGGACTGCCCCTTTGGGCTTTCCTGTGGTGCCGGATGTATAATGTATTATTGCATAATCCTCATTGGACATCTTTACCGATTCAAAATCCTTGCTCATGGAAAGAAGCCTGCTCCTGAATTCCCCTTCCCTGTCAACCAATATGCTTGGCAGCCCTTCTACATTCTCTGAAAGCTTTGATTCAGCAATTATAATAGAGCCTTGACAATCGGAAAATCTCTCCCTCACCGCATCGGGGCCAAAGGAAGGAAAGAGAGGGCAATAAATTGCGCCAATCTTAAAAATTCCCAGTATGAAAAAATAGGTTTCAGGAGAGCGATCCAGATAAACGAAAACCCTGTCCCCTTTTTTTATACCGTGGGATTTAAGCAAATTGGCTGCTCTATTGGACATAAGATCCAGAACTCTGTAGCTCCAGCTTTCTTCATTGCCTTGTCTATCCACATACAGCAAAGCCCTTTCATCCATATTGTCCTTATTTTTATCAAATATGAAATCAGCGA
>NZ_JAWLCK010000132.1:0-6884 GCF_041687175.1 Lutispora sp. | reverse complement strand
TAAAGGGGCTGTTATGCCCATTTTTTTATTGCCGCAACCTAAATGGTAAAAGGCACCTTTCGCTTCATTGATAAAATATGAGAAATCCTCTGCTCCTAGGCTGGGAAATTCTTTTAACTGTACTTTGTCCTTACCCAAAACTCTTTCCGCTGTCTCCTTTATTACATCTACAATTTCATCATCATTTATTAATGCATCATAGCCTTCTATAAATTCCACTATTCCCTCTCCACCGTAAGCTTTTGCTGTATATTCAACAATATGTTTTATTCTTTCCTTTACCAATTTCCTTGTTTCTGGATCTAAGGTTCTTAAAGTACCTGACATGACAACCTCATCAGCTATTATATTATTCCTGGTACCACCATTTATCTTGCCTATTGATAATACTACTGAGTTTAAGGGCGATATATATCTGCTTACCAAAGTTTGAAGACCTGTTATTACATTTCCTGCTATAACAATAGCATCTACTGAAGATTCAGGATAGGCTCCATGTCCCGATTTCCCTTTTATTTTAATATTGATTTCTCCTGATGAAGCATTGAGTTTCCCATACTTTAACTCTACAAATCCTGAATCTAAATAAGGCATTACATGCAGTCCGATGACATAATCCACATCAGGGTTTTTCATACAGCCATGCTCTACCATCCTTTGTGCACCGCCTATTGCTTCTTCTGCAGGTTGAAAAAGCAGCTTGATATTACCCTCCAGTTCTTCTTCCATTTCTTTGAATATCCTTGCCACTCCAAGCTGTATGGTTGTATGAACATCATGGCCGCAGGCATGCATAACACCTGGATTTTGTGATCTATAGGGCTTATCATTATCCTCTTTTATGGGAAGTGCATCAATATCAGCTCTGGCCGCCACTGTTTTTCCATCCTTTTTTCCTCTTATTATGGCAACTACACCTGTTTCTGCTATGCCGCTTTCATATTCTATTCCCCAGCTGTCCAGATATTCACATATCTTTTTTGATGTTCTTATTTCTTTTCCACTTAACTCGGGATTCATATGAAAATCTCTGCGAATTGACACAAGTTCCTCAAATATGTCTTCTACCCTTTTTTCAATATTCATAGTCCCTCCTGTTAAAAGTAACTATTTAAGTTTCTATTTGAATCTCTATCAAAATACCTGGGCCAATTATATTGGCACCAGGTATTTTAGAATCAATATCAATCTATCATAGTTGCATGTTTGAATATCCAGTACCCCATTGGATTTTTCTGTACATTTTCTACTTTTGCTCCATCTATAATATAATTATTTACGTTATAATATATTGGGGCAACTACTGCTTCATCCATAAATATCTGCTCAGCTTTCAGTAAATATTCATCTCTTTCCTTACCTGTACTTGTCATAGCCTTTTTCAGTAGATCTTCATATTCCTTGTTAGCAGGGTTCATGACTGTATCGTCTGCTCTGTCTTCATATGGCTGCCATCTCCATTGAGAGTAATTGATTCCCACAGATGTGAATAAATCAAACATAGTCATTGGATCATTATAATCTCCAGTCCAACCACCTCTTGCTACAACAAACTTACCGTTGTATCTGTTAGAGAAGAATACTGACCTTTCCTCAGCTCTCAGTTCTACTTCTATTCCCAAATTTTGTTTCCACATTTGTTGTATTGCTTCTGCTAACTTTTTCTGATTTTCATTAACATCATGGAGCAGTTCAATCTTTGGAAAACCCTTTCCATCTGGATATCCAGCTTTCGCCAGATATTCTTTTGCTTTTTCTACATTTACATTCCATGGATCTATCTCATATTCTTCAGTTACTCTACCGTTACTATCGAGTTTCCTAAAGGACGATCCATCAGATAGGCTGAAGGATGAAGGAACATAGCCTGATGCCGGAATCTCTCCACCTCTTAATACCTGTTCAACAATCATCTTTCTGTCTATGGCCAATGATAATGCTTTTCTAACATTTACATCGTTTGTAGGAGGTACATCTACATTAAATGTATAGAAGGAGCATCCTAGCGAAGGTTCACTGTAGAAGTTGGGATCTTCTGAAGCAAGCTTAGGTATTTCACCCTGAGGTACAGCTGACAACACTTGTATCTCTCCTGCCCTATATCCTTGGAGTGCTGTAGTGTCTTCTGTAATGAATAAGCCTTTTATGCCTTTTAGTTTAACATTCTCCGCATCCCAATAATGTTCATTTTTCTCAAAGGATAAATGAGATCCGATTTGATATTCTGTGAGCTTAAATGGGCCATTGGATATACAAGTTTCAGGAGATTTTTCCCAACCTTCACCCTGTTCTGCAATATCTTCTCTTGATGGCATGAATGCCATGAAGGATGTTAAGCTTAGGAAGTATGGAACGGGTGCCTTCAATTCAACCTGTAAAGTATAATCATCCAAAGCGTTGATCTTTATATCTTCTAATTCTCCTTCACCGTCATAGAATTCCTGAGCTCCTACCACATAGTCAGTAATCAGAAATGCATATGTTGCTGCAGCCTCAGGTAAACACAGTTTTTTCCATGCATATTCAAAGTCATGGGCTGTTACAGGTTTCCCGTCGGACCATTTACCATCAGGTCTTAGCTTGAATGTATACACAGTATTTTCTACGCCCTCTGCGTTTGGACCTATCTCATAACTTTCTGCTGCTGCAAGTTTCAGACCATCTTTTGTATCCATCATCAAGCCTTCAAACAATGTGTTGATGATGTTTCCGCCTTCAGTTGTGCCACAGACTTGTGGATCCCATGACTGAGGTTCGGATCCTATGTTCCATACCAGTATTGAATCAGATATGGTTTCCTCAGCAGGTTGTTCTTCTTCAGCCGGAACCTCTGATGTGGCAGGTGCAGGTTTTGCGCAGCCTGCAAGAGTTACAATTACCATTGTCATGATTAGAAATATTGCTGTTAGCTTTCTAAGATTTTTCATGATACTCCTCCTCCATTATTATTAATAGCAACCATATTGCTAATCTTCTTTAGTTTTGTAACAGATGACAGGCTACATAATGTTTGTTGCCTACATCTATCAACTTCGGGACAACTTCTTTGCAAATATCACTCTTATACTTGCATCTAGTCCTGAATTTACAACCCGATGGTGGGTTTATGGGACTTGGAACATCTCCTTCAAGTATGATTCTTTCTGTCTTTTCTGCTAACTCTGGGTCAGGTATGGGTATTGATGATAGAAGAGCTTTTGTATAAGGATGTATTGGATTATCATAAAGTTCATTTCTATCTGCTACTTCCACCAAATTACCTAGATACATCACCCCTATTCTATTTGATATATGTCTCACCATACTGAGATCATGAGCTATGAATAAGTAAGTAAGGCCAAAACTTTCCTGCAAATCCTCAAGCATATTAACCACTTGGGCTTGAATAGAAACATCCAGAGCAGATATAGGCTCATCACATATAATGAACTCCGGATTGACTGATAATGCTCTAGCTATACCAATTCTCTGCCTTTGACCTCCGGAAAACTCATGGGGGTATCTACTTGCATGAATCTTACTAAGACCAACTAGGTTCAATAGCTCAGTGACTCTTTCTTCTCTTTCTTTTCCGCTTGCAATATTATGTATTTCCATGGGTTCACCTATTATATCTGCTACTGTCATTCTGGCATTCAGTGAAGCATAAGGATCCTGGAAGATCATCTGAATCCTTTTTCGGTAGGGCATTAAATCTTTCTCGCCTAGTTTGCCAATATCTTCTCCATCATATAGTATTTTCCCATCAGTAGGCTTATAAAGTCTGATAATAGTTCTTCCTGTTGTTGATTTTCCACAGCCTGATTCACCTACTAAACCGAAGGTTTCTTTCTTGTTTATAAAGAAGGATACATCATCCACAGCTTTTACATACTCAACCTTCTTGCTAATTATACCCTTGCGCTTCTCAAAATACTTCTTTAAGCCTCTTACCTCCAGCAGTCTCTCGCTATGCTCCACTCCTAACACCTCCCTTTTGCCTCTCATACTCTTCTACACGAGGTGCATCTTCATCCAGCAACCAACACATTGCTTTTTGCAATCCTCTTTGGTAGTACAAAGGCATTTCTTCTTTGCAGATATTCATTGCAAAATTACATCTATTGTAAAAAGGGCAACCCTTTGGAGGCTTTAAGAGATCAGGAGGTGTACCAGGTATTGGAACAAGCCTCGTCTTGTTTGAAGATAACCTGGGTATTGACTTCAATAAACCCATAGTATAGGGATGTAAAGGATTGTAGAATATGTCCTTTACAGAACCCTCTTCCATTATTAATCCGCCATACATCACTATTACTCTTGTACATACTTTAGCCACTATTCCAAGATCATGTGTTATCAAAACAGTTGACATATTTAGTTTTTTATTCAGTTCTTTTATCAAGCTGAGTATCTGAGCCTGTATAGTTACATCCAAAGCAGTAGTAGGTTCATCTGCTATCAAGAGTTCAGGATAACAGGATAAAGCTATGGCAATCATAGCTCTCTGTCTCATACCCCCACTGAACTCGTGAGGATAATTGCTAAACCTAGATTCCGGTGATGGAATTCCTACCATATCAAGCATCTTGATTGCTCTGTCTTTTGCTTCCTTTTTACTCACATTATTGTGTTCTTGTATTATCTCTACTATTTGGTTTCCAATGGTATATACCGGATTCAAACTGGTCATAGGGTCTTGAAATATCATGGAAATTTTATCTCCTCTTATTCTCCTCATTTCCTTTGTAGTCTTCTTTAGAAGATCTTCACCGTTAAACAAAATCTCACCGCCGATGACCTTTCCTGGATGCTGTAAAAGTCTCATAACGGAAAGGAATGTAACACTCTTGCCGCTCCCTGATTCTCCAACTACACCTAAGGATTCACCGGATTTAACATTGAAGCTCACATTTCTTATAGCTTTGACCTCGCCTATATGTGTAAAGAAAGAAGTTTCCAAGTTATTGACCTCAAGCAGAATATCACTCATTCTAACACCCCTCTCCTATTTACTTTCTCAGCCTAGGATCAAGCGCATCCCTTAAGCCATCACTGAATATGTTAAATGCCAATATTGTAATTGACATAGCCAAAGCCGGATAAAACATTTGATATGGGTATACTGTCAAGGTCTGAAGGGCATCATTACAAAGACTGCCCCAAGAGGCTTTAGGTGCTGCTACTCCTAAACCTGTAAAGCTCAGGAATGCTTCAGTAAACATAGCTGAAGGTATCTGCATAGTCAAAGATACCATTATTGGTCCCATGGCATTTGGTAGCAGATGTTTAAATAGAATTCTTTGGGTGGAAGCCCCTATGGTTCTAGCTGCCAGGATAAATTCCTGTTCCCGCATGCTCAATACTTGCCCTCTCACTATACGAGCCATACCAACCCAATATGTGACGCTCATTGCGATTATTATGGACTGGAGTCCAGGTTTTAATATAACCATTAATAATATTACATAAAGCATCATTGGAATGGAGCTTATAATGTCTACAAACCTCATCATGATATTATCAACTCTGCCACCCAGGTATCCTGATATTCCTCCATAGAATACACCTATAACAAAATTAATTATTGCTGCAACAAATCCTACTATCAGGGATACCCTGGCTCCATAAACAACTCTTATGAACATATCACGACCTAATGAATCAGATCCCCAAATGAAGGTCTTGTTTGATACTTTCCTAAAGGGCTTAGCAAGTTGATCATTTAATTTTACTTGAAACCTATCTATTCTTTTTTCCATTATGTGCCTTGCTTCTTCCAGAGTAATAGTCTCTACTGATGCCCCCTGAGATGCATAATAGTCAGTCAAGTACTTATAATCACTTACTTTTATAATGGGGTTCTTCTTGTATGCTCTTTCTAACTTTATAAATTCACTCTTTGCATTGAAATATGGGCTATAATCTATTAAAACAGTGTTACCGTTTACATCGTAATAGCATTTCTTGCCTAACTTATCGTCATTAACTAGATCAGCTAATTTAATCAGTTTTCCGTCCTTTGTGACTTCAATAACTTTATACTCACTGGTTATGTACACATAATTTTCATTATCCAATTGATAAATTTCCAATTTAGGCGGTATATTGGATAAAGTAAGCTCCTGTTCCTCGTAGCTATATCCCCAGAAAAAAGGTATCAGTATAGCCGATAAAACAATAAAAGCAATAACTACCAATGATACTATAGCACTCTTGTTCCTCTTTAGCCTTCTCCAGCTATCTTGCCAATATGTCAAACTTGGTCTTTCAATAATTTCAGAATCAAAAGCTTCTTTCACCAAAGGTTCCCATCTTCTATCTATCTTAGCTGTATCTGACATATGTATCACCTCTACTCATACTTTATTCTCGGATCTATAAACACATATAGAATATCAACAACCAATATGGTAATCACCAGGAATACAGCAAAGAAAACCGTGGTCCCCATTATCAAAGTGTAGTCCCTGTTTAGTATACTGGTAGTAAATAAGCTTCCGATTCCGGGTATGCCAAATACTTTCTCAATAACAAAAGAGCCGGTTACTATCGAAGCTATCATTGGACCAATATAGGTTACTATTGGTAGAAGTGCGTTGCGCAAAGCGTGTTTCCCTATTACTTTAAACTCTGAAATACCTTTTGATCTGGCTGTTCTTATATAGTCCTGCTGCATTACATCCAATATTGAAGTTCTGGTTAATCTGGTTATGAAAGACATTGAAAAGGCTCCAATAACCAGCACTGGTCCTATATAGCCCCTTGGATTTTCTATTCCAAATGATGGAACCCAACCTAATACTGAACTGAACAAATACAGAAAACCTGTAGCTAGGACAAAGCTAGGTATAGTGGCTCCGAGGGTTGCAAGAATCATAACAAATCTGTCAATAAGCTTGTTT
>NZ_JAWLCK010000131.1:0-6920 GCF_041687175.1 Lutispora sp. | reverse complement strand
GGTACCTGGAACTATAGATAATGATTTGGCTTATACAGACTATACCATTGGCTTTGATACCGCAGTCAACACAGTATTGGATGCAATAAATAAGATAAGGGATACCACCACATCCCATGAGAGGATCAGCATAATCGAGGTAATGGGACGAAACTCGGGAGATATTGCGCTCTATGCCGGCTTGGCAGGGGGTGCAGAAAGCATCATAGTTCCTGAGGTGAATTATGCCTGCGATGATGTATGTAAAAGGCTGTTGCAGGGAAAGAACAGAGGTAAGCTCCACAGCATCATATTACTGGCAGAAGGAGTAGGAAAGGCAACAGAATTAGCAGAAGAAATACATAATAAAATTGGTATGGAAGTTAGAGTAACCATACTAGGATATCTCCAAAGAGGCGGCAACCCAACGGCCTTTGACAGGATCCTGGCCAGCAGGTTAGGCTCAAGAGCTGTAGAAGCACTGCTTAACGGAGAATCTGGAAGGGTCGTAGGCATTAGAGACAACAAAATAATTGATGAAGACATTGATAAAGCATTGGAAATGACTAAAACCTTTAATATGGATATGTACGAACTGGCAAAGATATTATCTATTTAGGGGGAGAAACAATGAGAAAAACCAAGATTGTATGCACTATAGGTCCAGCTAGTGAAAGCGTTGAGATGTTGGAAAAACTCATAACAGCAGGCATGAATGTGGCCCGGTTGAATTTTTCCCACGGGACCCATGAAGAGCATAAACAGAGAATTGACAATATAAAAAAGGCCAGGCAGAAGCTCAACAAGCCTGTTGCCATTATGCTGGATACAAAAGGACCAGAAGTAAGACTTGGCAAATTTAAAACAGGTTCAGCTGAACTTAAATCCGGGGACTCTTTTACACTCACCATTAGGGAAATAGAAGGAGATAATACAATCGTCAGCATAAGCTATAAGAATCTGCCCAAAGAAGTAAGCACTGGGTCAAGGATATTGATAGCAGACGGTTTGATAGAACTTAAGGTTTTGGATAAGAATGAAACAGATGTATTCTGCCAGGTAGTAAATGGCGGCACAGTCACCGATAGAAAGAATGTGAACATTCCTGGAGCCACATCAAAGCTTCCTGCAGTAACCCAAAGGGATATCGAGGATATTAATTTTGGTATAAACAATGATATAGATTTTATAGCTGCATCCTTTATCAGGAAAGCATCAGACATATATGAAATAAGAAGGATTTTGGAACAGAGAAAAGCAGACCATATACAGATAATAGCGAAAATAGAAAATCAGCAGGGTGTTGATAATTGTGAAGAAATCCTGAGAGTTGCAGATGGACTCATGGTAGCAAGAGGTGACCTGGGAGTAGAGATTCCTACCCAGGACATTCCACTTGTACAAAAACACCTTATTGCCATGGCTAATTCTCTGGGAAAGCCGGTTATAACAGCTACTCAGATGATGGAATCCATGATCCGCAACCCCAGACCAACAAGGGCAGAAGTTACTGACATCGCCAATGCAATATTTGATGGTACTGATGCAGTGATGCTGTCTGGCGAAACCGCAGTGGGAAAATATCCATGTGATACTGTATCTACCATGGCAGCAGTGGCTGAGAGAACAGAGATGGCTCTGGATTATAGAAAAAAACTGATTAAAACAGATGGCAGGGAGACAATAACTGTAACAAATGCCATAAGCTATGCAAGCTGTGCTGCTGCTATGGATTTGGGTGCCTCTGCGATAATTACCCCCACTCAATCAGGATCAACTGCAAGAATGGTATCGAAGTACAGACCCAAGGCTCCAATAATTGCTGCTACCCCTGATGATAGGGTAGCAAGGAAATTAACTTTAAGCTTTGGGGTGACTCCAATAATAGTTGGAACTACGGAGAGCACCGATGAAATGATACAGCACTCTGTAAACAAGGCATTGGAATCGGAACTCATCGAAAATGGAGATCTGGTGGTTATTACTGCGGGAATCCCTGTAGGAGTGGCTGGAACAACAAACCTTATAAAGGTTCATGTGGTAGGTGAAGTCATCGCCAAAGGAATGGGAATAGGAAACAGAGCTGTGACAGGAAAAGTATGTATCATCAGAAATGGTGAAAAAGAAGCAGATAAGATAAATTACGGAGATATATTAGTAGCAGAAGCAACAGACTATGATATGGTACCTCTTATGATGAAAGCAGGAGCCTTTATAATTGAAGAGGGAGGACTTACTTCTCATGCTGCCATAGTAGGTCTTGAACTTGGAAAACCGGTTATAGTAGGAGTGGATAAGGCTACAGATATTCTGGAAGATGGTCTGACTGTAACGGTTGACGGCAGCAGGGGACTGGTATATAGGGGAAAAGCCAGAGTGTTGTAAGGACGGTGAAGTATATGATTCATGAGACAACTTTGAGGACAAGATATGGAGAAACAGATCAGATGGGTATAATATATCATCCTAATTATTATATCTATTTTGAAATAGGAAGGACTGAATTTTTAAGGGAGATGGGAGGCATGTCCTACAAGGACATGGAAGAAGCAGGAGTAATGCTTCCTATTGTAGAAACCCACTGCAAATATAGGGTGCCTGCAAAATATGATGACCAGCTGATAGTTAGAACTATGATAAAAGAAATGACTGCAGCCAGAATAACCTTCAGCTATCAGCTCATAAGAGCCGTAGATGGAGTATTATTAGCTGAAGGCGAAACTACAAGCGGCTTTACCAATATGGAAGGCAGACCTATTAATTTGAAGAAAAAATATCCTGATATATATGATAAACTCCTTAATGTCATGTCATTATAAAATATAATAAATACATAAATAATGATAAAAAATGTTTAAGCAATGAAATATTTGGTAATAATCAGAATGTAACTGATTCTAATTACTGCACCTATATGGTGCTTTTTTTTTGGAAGTTATGGCTTTTGAATAAACACTCCTAGATGTTGAGCAAAATATATAAATAAATAAAAAACTTGCAGGGGTGAAAGACTTGTCCAAAAAAGATTTAGCTGAAATACTTATTTCCGATGAAAGCGAGAGGGAACAGAAAATTCATGAACTCTTAAGAGACAGACGCTCTCTGAACATAAACATAGAGCTAAGCAAAAGGCTTACAACTGGGCAGAAGGCAGCAGATAAAATGGCTGAATTTGCAGGAAGCTGGAAATTCATCATTTTTTTTGTGATAGTTGTATTAGCATGGGGTATTATAAACACAAGATGGGTCTTAGGAACCCCTTTTGATCCCTACCCTTATGTTTTTCTAAACTTAGTGCTGGCTTGTATAGCTTCTATTCAGGCTCCCGTAATCATGATGAGCCAGAACAGGGAGGCTCAAAAAGACAGGCTGAGGGCAGAAAATGAGTATTTGATAAATATGAAATCTGAAATAATACTTGAAGATTTGCACATGAAAATAGATAATATATTACATCGACAGCGTTTATTGGAGGATGAAATAGAAAATGTAATGAGCTTGATAGAAGCTCTTAGGCAAGAGATTGTATTAGGGAGAGAAAAAGATGGAGAAGAGAATACCAGTCGAGAAAAATCAAGACTATATAATTGATATAACAAGTGAAACCAGTGAAGGCATGGGTGTAGGAAGAATCGAAGGCTATACGGTTTTTGTAGATGGGGCATTGATGGGTGAAAAAGTAAAAATCCGGATCGTAAAAATATTGAAAAACTATTCCTATGGAAAGCTTTTGGAAGTCATAGAACCTTCAGTCTACAGGACCCAACCCCAATGCCCTATGATAAAAAGATGTGGTGGCTGCCAAATACAGCACATGAGCTATGAAGGACAGCTTCATTATAAAACCAGGCTTGTAAAGGAAGCTTTGGAACGCATCGGAGGACTAAGGGATATAAAGATTCACGAAACAATAGGGATGGATGAGCCATGGAATTATCGAAATAAAGCCCAGTTTCCTGTTGGAATGAAAGATGGGAAGATTAATATTGGTTTTTATGCTCCCAGAAGCCATGATATAATCGATACCAACACCTGCATGATACAAGACAGGATAAACGATGAGGTGCTGGAGCTCATAAGAAACTTTATAATTAAACATGATATAAGCATATATGATGAAAAAACAGGGAAAGGCCTCATAAGGCACATTATGACCAGAAAAGGCTTCAAAACAGGGGAGGTCATGATATGCATAGTGATAAACGGAGAAGAAATACCCCATGAAGCTCAACTGGTTGAAGAATTGAAGCAAAGCATTGATAACCTGAAAACAGTGGTTTTGAACATCAATAAGAAAAATACCAATGTAATATTGGGAGAAAAGAATAGAGTTATATATGGAGAAGGATATATATTTGATTACATAGGGGAGTTTAAGTTCAAAATTTCACCACAGTCCTTTTTTCAGGTAAATCCTGTCCAGACAGAGGTTTTGTACAATAAAGCTTTAGAATATGCAAATCTCACTGGAGAAGAAACAGTCATAGATGCCTATTGTGGTATAGGCACCATATCCCTATTCCTCAGCAAAAAAGCAAGAAAGGTCTATGGAGTGGAAATAGTGGGACAAGCAATAGATGATGCAAAGGTAAATGCTGATATTAATGGCATAAAAAATGTAGAGTTCATACAAGGAGAATCGGAGGAACTGATACCCAAGCTCTATGAAGAAGGAATAAAGGCAGATGTGGTGGTTGTGGACCCACCACGGAAAGGTTGCGATGAGAAACTACTGGAGGTCATCGTAAAGATGTCACCAAAGCGCATGGTATATGTGAGCTGCAACCCTTCAACCCTGGCAAGGGACTTGAAGTATATGAACAGCAACGGCTACGAAGTAAAAGAAGTACAACCAGTGGACCAATTCCCACAAACAGTGCATGTTGAGAGCGTGGTATTGATGTCAAGGCTGTAAGCCTTTATTTTACTAGGTTTCCGGAAGTACATCCAAGTTGTCTACTCAACCTAAAGGTCCAAAATACGTACATGGGAACATATCGAGGGGGTATTTTTTGAGTGAAATTTAACTCAAAAATAGATAGGGTTGAGTTGACAGAATAGATAACGAGTATTTTTCATAGGGTTGAGGAGACAGGATGGATGTAAAGTATATAAATATTTTTTCTCTTGTCTAGCATGTTTTATATGTTTTTAAAGCTTCAAATTACCAATATTAAATTTTAGTATTGACATATTAAATTTTAATTGATACACTACTATTAGTGGAAGGTTTTCACATATTGATAGAAAGGAGGAAAAACGTGAATACATCAATAGATTACTTTATTAATTTGTTTACCATTCGCGGTATAACCTCCAGAGAGCAATTATTAAACGAAATGCTGCGTGTTAAACTTACAGCGAAAGCAATGAAATCTCAGAAAAAATCCAATCAGGATGAAGAGCAGCTTTTTGAATTAATGAAGCAGTCTACAGAAAATACAATACTGGGATACTTTCCGGGAGACAGGGATTTTTTCTCTACTGTTTATAAAGTTGCTCATAATATAGATCTTATTGAGTTCACTCTTAAACTTTATCAAAATGACCGCTTTGGCCAGATATTCTCTCCTGCCTATTTGACGGAATATATTTGTAGCATGGCAGAGGAAGTAAATGCTCGGACGATTCTTATTACCGAAGCAGAGAAAAGCCTTTCAGGTCTTAAAAACTTTGTGGATAAACATAAGTCAAGCAACATAGTATTTACCACCTCAAATGCACTAATGTTTATGTTGCTTAAGATGGGATTTGAAGAATACAAGAATGTCAGCATACTTAATCAATCTATATACCAGGAGCTTCTCATTGACACATGTTTTGACTTTATTTATTCCCTGCCTGATTTTGGTGGGAAAATTGAATCTTTAAACAACAATTTCATGTCTTCAAGACCAGATATTATTGCAACACAAAATTTACTTAGACAATTATCGGAAAAAGGTACACTCGTGACTGTGCTACCAGCAAAGATAACATTTTCAAGTGGTTCAGAAGCTAAGCTGCGCGAGCATATTATGACCAATTATCAATTGGAGGGCATTTACAGTCTTCCTGAAGGTACTTTCAGACCATATACCAGTATAAAGACCTGTATGCTCAGAATAGGTGTTGCGAAAAAAGAAATTGTGACTGTAGGTTATTTAGGTTATGATAACGGTCTGTATATCGATAAAGTGAAAGTGGTGGGAGGCAAAGAATTTTCAAGTCATGAGGATTGGCGTATTGAACTCATACTGGAAGATGATGACGAGAATATCAAAAAGTATAAGTCATCAAAACTTGAAAGAGTAAAACTACATGAAGTCGCTGAGGTTTTCAGGGGGAAATCAATCTTAAAAAAAGATGTGAAGCCCGGGGATATTAAGGTACTGAACATTTCAAACATTACCGATACCGGCATTGATTATTCCGATATGGACAGTATTGAAGAAGAAGAGCGAAAAATCAAACGCTATGAATTGATGGACGGAGATATAGTCCTATCTTGCAGGGGGACAGCTATTAAAACAGGTGTATTTCGCAAACAGAAAGGTATTGTTATTGCTTCAGCTAATGTTATTGTTATAAGACCAAATCATAGAATTTTAAGTGATTATCTCAGGATATTCTTTGAAAGTCCAGTGGGAATAGCGCTCATAAAAAGCTTTCAACGGGGGACAACCGTTGTAAATATAAATCATATGGACATCGCTGAAATGGAAATACCGCTTCTTAGTATGGAAGAGCAAAAAGAGTTAGTAACCCATTATGAAAAGGAAAGTTCACTGTATAGGGAGACTGTTAGTAGAGCGGAAGAGCGTTTCACCGCTGAAAAGCAAAAAATATATGAAAAATTATTATAGGCTTTGTAAAGTTAATATGAAAAATTAGCATTAAGATTCGTAGAATAGCTCAAAATTCCGCAAGCAAGATTAAAACTGCTGCACTGTGGATAGTCA
>NZ_JAWLCK010000130.1:0-6962 GCF_041687175.1 Lutispora sp. | reverse complement strand
CGCACAACATATCGCTGCATAAAGTTTTTTTAAGATGTTCTTTGAAATTCTGCTCTTGCGAGCATTTTTAAAAAAGGGAATTATGAAATTGATTCAAGTTGTTTTAGAATTACCTATTCCCAAAAAATAAGGTGGTTCATAGCTTTATTTGCTTTTTTAATCATTTGGATATTTTCTTTGGAGTTTATTGACGAAGTTGTGATGCAGCAGATATTTTTTTATATGGCGAATATAATAGGGACTATCGAGATAAACCAGTAGATATTCCATAAGTCACACGCATTAAGTTTAGGGAGGTAACATCATGAAAAAAAGAATAATAATCATGGTTATTGTTATGAGTTTAATATTAATAATGGGATGTTCAGAAAATTACAATGAACAAGAAGAACAATATTATTCTAACAATGTAAAAAATATGGATGATAATATGAAATCGTCAGAAGGGTATGAAACTGTAGAAGAAGATAGTAAAATTTATTATGGTGAATGGAAAATAAGTAGATTGTTACCTTCTGAAGCACCAAGCATTTGGGGAAAAGAAGACGTTGAAGGTTTCATTGGCAAGAGTCTAATACTTACTCCAGAAAGGGCTGTTTTTGATAGTGTAGAGTTATATAATCCTCAATATGGAGAACGAGTTGTTATGCCAAATGAATTATGGACTGAACTTGTTACAACATACGAAGCATTAGGATTAGATTCGAAAAATCCCCCATTATTAGTTACAATATATACTGATGATAGTATGGATGAAGAGAGCGAATGGATTTCAGATAGCATAATATATGGGTTTTTTGTCAAAGACTCTAATACATTAATTTCCGAAAATAGAAATACTTACTTTGAACTTTTGAGAGTCAATTAGATGTAAACATACGAGGAACAGGTTTGCTGACTGCGCTGTCTGCCACTAATGGAAGGCAGGAGTGAGTATTTCATCAATACATGAGTTTTTAACAAGAGCCTATTGATATATACTGCTAAGAATTCTCAATAAACAACAAATTTCTGAACGTTCAAAGACAACGTAGCCAAGGCATTTTCATCATTATTAGCTTGTCTAGAAAACTAAGTTCTAATAGGGATAGCTCTTTTATCATAAAGGTAAGGGACTATCCCTTATTTATATAACTGATGAATACATTCTAATTACTCCCCGCCCCCGCCAAATCAGAAAAAGGGGTACTTATTGCCTTAGTAAAATCATCTAATGACAGGTAAAACAATAACATTCTAAATGTAATGCTCTAGTAAAAGATTAACTCCATTAAAGAATCAGCTACACATGCAGTTAAGCTATCACTATCCTAGTTATAAGAAATTCTTTAGTGAAATAGATGGTAAGACTGCTTTAGCTTTTTTTAAACAATACCCCGCCCCTCAAACATTAAAAGGTGTTACTCTAAGTGAATTAACAGCTTTTCTTCTTGAAGCAAGTAACAATGCAGTATCTAAAAGAAAAGCGAAAGGGATACTATCCCTTATTACTGCTGATGGGGATACCAAAAGAGAATACCAAGACCATAGAGATTTTCTTGTGCAAAGTATCGTAAGAGATATTCAATTTAAAAAGCAGGGAATTGCCTATTTAGAAGAAGAATTAAGAGTACTAATGGATAAGTTAGACTACAAGCTAGACACTATGCCTGGTATTGACCTTGTTACTTCCTCTGCCGTAGTAGCAGAGATCGGAGATATTACAAGATTTCCAAACCCCGATAAACTAGCAAGATTTGCAGGAATAGCACCCGTTCATTTTAGTTCGGGCGGCAAGGGGAAGGATAAAAAGAGTGAGCAAGGGAATAGAACCTTACATGGCTTATTCTACTTCCTAGCCGTACAGCAGGTGCAGGTTTCTAAAGGCAGTAAGATACCTAGAAATCCTGTATTCCATGACTATTACCAAAGAAAGATAAAAGAAGGAAAGACCAAAGGGCAAGCTTTAGTCTATATTATGAGAAGGCTAGTTTATTCAATGCCGCCCACCATGAAAAAAAGGCGGGGTAGGTAGTAAAAAATATACTCCTTTTAAAAAGGATAGTTTAAGTTTACAACCTGAGGGACGAGTGAAAATGGAGTAGTACATGCTCTTGCCTCAACGGATTCAACTCGTTTGACTGATGAACAACAGAAAGCAAATGCTCAATATATTTATGATTATTTAATTGATGAAGGTTGGTCGAAGAATGCTATAGCTGGTTTGCTTGGGAATATTCAGCAAGAAAGTCAGTTGAACCCTGGAGTGTGGCAGGATTTAAATAATACAAAGTTAGGATATGGTCAAGTTCAATGGGATGATACAACAAAATTCCTTGATTGGGCAGAGCTTAATGTTAATAATGCTAACGGGATGGCACAAAATGACCCAAAACAACTTATGGATTTACAACTGGAATTTTTGATATGGAGTAGCCAGACATCTACTCCATCGGACTGTCGTCAATGGTTTGCAACAACTAATTATGATTCTCCGTATAAGATGACTTATGATGAATATATTGTGTCAACTAGCGTTGGTATTTCATGGATCACATGAAAGATCTGCTGACGATGAGAAAAGACGACAAAATAGGATTGAATATGCAGAAATGTGGTATGAATACTTTAGTGAATAATAATAAAAACGCCTAATAAACAGGAGAAGTTTAATGATTAAAATAGGTTTACCCATTATATTAAGTATAATAATTTGTGTTGGATTAGTTGGGTGTACCAATTATAAAGATAAGGCTGTTATTACTGAAAATCAGCCTTCTGAAATTACTGAGGTAAATGGGAAAAGCATTTCGGGTACGGCTCAGCCGCCTGCGGATGCAGTGCAAATCAAAACTAGTGATCCGACATCAAAAGGTGGTATGGTTACAATCGACTATAGTCAGTACCTTAAAAAGATATGGGTTGTAATAAGTTGGAATGGCGGTACATATGAATATTCTTCTTTTTTCATTTCTAAAATTAAAGATGGAAAAATAGAAGGAAAGTTCTCAACAAGAACAATAGCTATGCCTGATTTTTATTACTATTCACTTAAACCTTCAAAATATTTAGGGGTTTTAAATGGAACAATTAAAAATGGGATAGCTGAATGTTACTTTAGTGATAAAGCAGGAAACAAAGGACATGTTACATTAGTCTTTAATAAAAACGACGAGATAGAAGCGACGATAAAGTATACGGATAAAGAAGAACATTATAATGACTTATCCCTTGATGGAATCTTTCTGTTTAGACCATACAATCTTGAAGATATAGAAAGTTTTACTCAATTTGAGGATCTATCTTTTACAGTAGATTTAAATTCTTGGGGAAATGTTAATTTTGTAGCGGGAGAATCCGATGGTAGTAATAAGGTACATCCAGTAGCCTATATAACAAATGAGCATGATGACATTCTTTATGAGTTTAAAGCATCATTTCAAACTGGTTCTGAAATTATAGAAACTTCAATAATGGACATAAACGAGGACGGATTAAAAGACGTAGTGATAATTACTGCTTTTAATGATCCCGACATTGAACATATTGAGAGGGTTTTCCTTCAAACGGATGATGGGTTGTTTTATAGTAGCAGACTTGATGCAGAATAAATATAATCTACTATGATTTTATGGTGTGTCCCCGCCGGATTATATCAGTACCCTTCCGGATAATCTAAACGACAATTCTATTGCAACAGCAAAAGATGGGATATATGAATTTAACAGTGGAGTTCATAGAAAGTTGACTTAAATTATTTTGTGTAAGGTGTTCTCAAACGAAAAGCTAAAACTCATCATGAAAAAAGAAAACAATAATTATCTTCAGTTCGAAAGACCGGACAAGCTCAATAGTTAAAATGGCTACTATCACACGCCGACGGCTCAAACTGTTAAGATATCAATATTTTAAGAGAGGATAAAAGAAATGTTAAAGAATGGAATTATAGTAACATTATTAATTTTGCTTACTTTGAGTTTAGTAGCATGCAATAAAAGTGAAAACAGGTCGCTTTCAACAAAGAATGAGGCTGAGACACTCATGGTTGATCCTATAGTAGAAAAACATGAAAACGAGAATAATCCTAATAATCAACAAAAACTAGGTAATAATGATAATAATTATATTATAAATGAATTAAATTACTCGAAAAATGATGATAAATTTAAATGCAATATAAAATATCCGCAGATATCAGGATTAAGTGATAATGAAAAGCAGAAAAAGATTAATAGAACTTTAAAGAATGAGGCTATAAAAGTAATAAATTATTATGAAAATCCATATGGTTCAGTGGAATTAAGTATCGATTACAAAGTTACCTTAAAGAATCCAAATATTTTAAGTGTTCAGTACTCAGGAGTTGGTAGTGTTAGTAATGCAGCGCATCCAAACAATCTGTTTTTCACTACTAATATTAACATCATGACAGGAGAAAGATTAAGGCTAAAAGATATTGTGGAAATTGATAAGAATTTTGCTCAGAAATTTTTAAACGAGGAATTTAAATCAATGTGGCCAGAACAAAGCGAGGCATTAGAATATTTTACTAGCGAAGAAGTTCAAGAATATTTTAAGGAAGCAGATTCTTTAGACAATATTGGTACGGAGAAACAATCTGACGTATTTAGCTATTTAACGACCAATTCTTTGGGAATTTCTATAAGTGTTGGACATGCTATTGGTGATCATGCAGAATTTGAAATTAAGTACCAAAATATTAGAGAAAATATAAAAACTGAAAATGAAATATGGCAAGGTTTATTGCATTATCAGAATGAATGAAAAAACTAAAAATAACATCGGTTTTTTTGATCCTGAGGTTAGGGAAAAGTTAGATTAATTTAATAGAGGTTGTACAAGCGATAACCTAACTTTTTAAAAATCACTTTACACCAATATATGGAGAATAGGTATAAAATATGAAAAGAATAGTATTAATAATTATTATATTTCTATTAATATTAGTTGGTTGTAATGATATAACAACACAAAAGCAACTTGATACATCAATTGAAACAATAGAACAACAAGGTCAATCTAATAGCTCATACAATATTGAAACATATCAAGATGAAACTCATAAGGAGATACAATATGGTAAACTGTCTTTTGGACTAGACTTATATCATATAGTTTCTTATATCAGAAGTGATAATGAGGTAACATTTAAGTTGGAAATTGATGAGGGAAAAGTTCGTCCGAAAACTCAAATGACCATAATTATTAAAGAAATCGAAAAACAAAATTTTAACAATAACGATAGTACTGTAGAGTATTTAAGCAATATGTTTCAAGCTTACGAGACTATAAGTATTTATACTGATATAAAAGATGTTTCTGGCATCACCGATTTGTATAGTGTAACGGGACAAGGTATGACAAAATATATTGTTTGCTACAATGATACCTGGTATTTAATTGAATCAGATTATAACAAACTCAAACATATGTTATTCGAAAATCGTCAGAAAGCAAACTATGAAATTAATAATCATCAAATAGAATGTACGAACTCTTTTACAGCTTATGTTAAAGAAACTATCTTATCTGATTATAACAAGGTAAAATACGAAATTATTCAAGGTAAAGATGAAACAAAGTACTATGCAGAATTGAGTCTTGACAAAGAATATCAATTTAAGTTTGTTCTAAATAATGAGAAGGGGGAAAATTTGCTGACGTTATCTACACGTTCATCAGATTTTCATGATGTTGTTAAATTTATAGATGTCAATATGGATGGTTATGTAGATGTTCGATTTTTGGAGATCTCTGGTACTATGAATAATAATTATAAACTGTATGTTTGGGATAATCTTACAAACGGATTCACTAAAGTAAAGTATGATGAAATACTTTCATATTTTGAAGTTTATGATGGTTACTTGTTAAATTGGCAGAAAAAAGATGCACAATCAGGTATTATCCAAAAACTTATTTGGGAAGGAAATACTTTGGTAAAGGAATCAGAAGAGCTTTATGAAATAAATTAAACCTATACTTGACTGAACGATATTGGTTCAATTTTTTCACTAATGAATATTGATGCTGTTTGTCAATACTTATAACGCTTGATAATCATTGAATGCTTATCCCAACTTGCAATAAGAGGGAGGATTTTATGCAACAAGTGAAATTATATATAATTATTGCAATGATTTTATTAGTTTCTGCTTGCAATAATAATGATTTAAACAGCGAAAGTAATAATTCTAGCAGTCAGGTTAATGAAGTGAAAAATACTGAAAGCCCCATAGATATTGCTGATGAAGAGGGTGAACATCAAGAAAGCAGCTATGTTAGTCAAGAGGAGTCCTTAAGTGAATTCATAATACGCCTTAATGACTATATTTATGAAGAAAATTCGAAAGGCTTTCAAGAGTTTATTGATGCATATGGTGTATATTCAATAAGTTACTTTGACGATGGAAGAGACGAAAATAACGCAATACTTGTTTATAAAAATGATGTTAGGGAAGACATGTTTTTAGTAAGCTCTCAAAGTGGTAAGGCAGGCATTAGTTTGAGTGGTGGTACGTTTAGTACAGAAGTTAAAGAAATTTATTTCAATGACTATGAAATTACAAATAACGCATTACTCAATATTGACTGGTTAGAGAAGGATGAAAGTGTTATACAAAATCAATTGTCCGATATTATTAAGGGATGCCAAGAACTTATTCTGAAAAACAATGAATATATTCCACAGATTTTTAGTTTATCAAATAATTATTTTGCGTTTTCATTTAGCGAAATAAATGAAAATACACTTGAAAAATTTTATGGATATTGGATAATTTTTGAAAAGGTAAATGACTCATATGCAATAAGAGCAATAATTGAATTACAGTAGTAGTAAAGTAAAATATAAGGATGGGGAAGATAAGATCAAGTCCAAAATTATGTGTAAAATGAATCCCCCGGCTAGCAAATGAAGTCATCGAAGTTGAGTGACTTTTTGAACCTGTTTATTTTTTTGT
>NZ_JAWLCK010000129.1:0-6969 GCF_041687175.1 Lutispora sp. | reverse complement strand
ATTTAGCGGTTAGCTACTTTCTTTGCTTATCCTTTGGTACTACGCAGGTTCCGCTAGCCCTGCAAACAATTATAGGGGTCTCTAAAACTTCAGCAGCTGAATCATTTATATCTGGTCTTGATTGTATAACCTTTCTTGCTTCAAATTTCATCTTTCTTGATGTATTACCTACCTTTTCTATATAACCTTCTGCCTCTATGTAATCACCGGCATAGACAGGAGCCAAAAACTCTACACTATCATAGGCACAGAAAAGGCCTTCATCTCCATCATTTCTTATTAAAAGTTCTGTGGCTACATCTCCGAATAGCGCCAGCATCCTGGCACCATCTACAAGATTTCCACCATAATGTGCATCATGGGCACTCATCCTTAGTCTGATAATAGCTTTTTCCATTTGATAACCTCCTAAATAAATTTTCGCAGGAATACTTATCTCCCAAATTCTATATCAGGCCATATATATATTCAATACATTTTCAATTTATCCTTTATTTTTTTGTGAGAATTTCAACAATAAATTTTCTAAATCTTCAATACGACAACATATTCTTTATCCCTTCCAGGAGCAGCTTTGATTTGTCCTCTGCTGCTTCCAGTGACACATCCACAACCCCTATATAAATCTTCAGCTTAGGCTCTGTGCCTGAAGGTCTCATGGCAAACCAATTATCTCCCTCAAGCACAAAATACAATACATTGTCCCTGGGAAGCTTTATAGGTCCTTCATAGGTCAAATAGTCTTTTATTTCACAAATCTTCATGCCTGCTACAGATTCCGGAGGATTGTTTCTCATATTATCCATCATATTGGTTATGGCTAAAGCACCTTCCTTACCCTTCAGCACAATTGACAAAAGCTCCTC
This sequence comes from Lutispora sp., assembly GCF_041687175.1. Taxonomy (NCBI): domain Bacteria; kingdom Bacillati; phylum Bacillota; class Clostridia; order Lutisporales; family Lutisporaceae; genus Lutispora; species Lutispora sp. Next base: position 6,103 of record NZ_JAWLCK010000129.1, on the reverse strand, counting down.
CCTGTGATAGCCATATTCTTCATAGAGCTTTAGCATAGCATCATAGAGGGTCATGCCCTGCTTTTTATAGAAGGCTGCCATCTCTGATATTAGCATAGAAGCTATGACTGCATCTTTATCTCTCACAAAATTACCCGTAAGGTATCCATAGCTCTCCTCATATCCAAATACAAAATGCCTTCCTCCCTCATCATCCAGCTCCTTTATCTGCTGGGCTATATACTTGAATCCTGTCAGAGTGGATACAGTGTCTATTCCATAGCTTGAGGCAATCTTCTCCGTCATTCTACCCGTTACTATAGTATCTACGAAAAAGCTGTCCTTTTTAAGTAAACCTTTATTCTTAAGGGAACTGAATATATAATGTCCCAAGAGCACTCCTGTCTGATTTCCTGAGAGCTTATAATACTCTCCATCAGCCTTCCTTACCATGACTCCAACCCTGTCGCAATCCGGATCCGTTGCCAGAATCAAATCAGCATCTACCTTTTTTGCCAGCTTAAGTGCCAGGTTGAAGCTTTCCTTTTCCTCTGGATTAGGATATTCCACAGTTGGGAAGGAACCGTCAGGCTTCTCCTGCTCTGGCACCACATGTACATTCTCAAAACCTATCTCTTTTAATACCCTTCTCACCGGCATATTTCCCGAACCATGGAGGGGAGTATAAACTATGCTAATATCCTTTACTTCCTTGATTACTTCCGGATTTAAACTCAGAGATTTTACCTTATTAATATATATCTTATCCATCTCTTCGCCTATTATATGAAGATTATCAAAGCCCTCCAAGGAGCAACCGTCCAGACACTGTATTCCTGAAAAGTCCGATATGCTGTTTATCTCCTCCATCAGCTCTTTGGCCACTGGATCAACTATCTGGCCTCCATCCTTCCAATAGACCTTGTATCCATTGTACTCCGGAGGATTATGGCTGGCAGTTATGACTATGCCTGCCATGGATTTGGTCTCCCTAACTGCAAAAGACAGCTCCGGTGTAGGCCTCAGATCCTCAAAGAGATAAACCTTTATTCCACTTGATAGCAGCACTCCTGCAGCTTCCTTTGCAAACTCCCTGGAAAAATGCCTTGAGTCATGGGCTATTACCACCGATGGCTCATCTTCTCCCTGTTTTAATATGTAATTGGCAAGGCCTTTGGTAGCCCTGGCAACAGTATACTTGTTCATCCTGTTAGTACCTGCCCCTATTATTCCTCTAAGACCTCCGGTACCAAAATGCAAATCTTTATAAAAACGATCTTCTATTTCCTTTTCATCATTTATGATATCCCTTAGCTCCTTCCTGGTAGCTTCATCAAAATATTCTCCATTCATCCATTCTTCATATCTCCTTTTATAATCCATAGACATCCCTCCTGTAAATTTCTATCCTCCTGACATGATGCTTCCTCGTAACAATTGTGAACCGTTTCCTATTATATATAGTATACTTTACCAAAGGAAAATAAAACCTCTGCTAATTATTAACTGCAGAGGCTATCTTCCAACTTTAATGATGATTCTAGTTGTTGATTATAATAGAAGTGGCTTTAATGCCTTCCAAATTCTCTTCTCCTATGAGGTTGATTCTTTGCCCCGGAGATAATGCATCTATTGTGAGTATATTCAAAAGCAAATCTCCTACCCTTGTATTTGAGAGAAATACCTTCTTTTCCGTAGTTAAGCCCTCTTGATCCACTATCTCAACATACATTGTTTCATTTAATATATCCACTTCAACTATAGTAGCTAAGGTATTGATTTGTGTCGTCATCTCAATGGTTTTGATCCAGTCTACTACTCCTGATAAGGCTTTTAGCTCTACATACAGTCCGGGTCTTAATGAGTATACATCTGATAACTGACCGTTGATTATTATATTTTCCTTCATTAAATCCTCAGGTACTGTATACTCAACCAAATCCTTGTTTTGTTTTTCAACCAATATCTTAGGCTGAGAATTTCTAGTATATGTAATGGTATCTATAATACCTCTGTCTATAACCTCCTCTGCTGTGCTGCTGTCAGCAGGTGCGGTGGTAGTCTGGCTGTCGTCAGTTATATCTGTAGGTGTTTCCTCTACAGGTGTCTCTTTTGTCTGGTCTTCAATGTTTTGTCCAGGTAAATCAGAGGTATCTGTGCTAACAACTGTTTTCACATACTCACTGCTTGCAATATCTAACATTTTCGCAAACATGGCACGAGTCACCGGCATGTTAGGATTGAAAAGGCCTTCTGCATCCCCTTTGCCATCTACTACACCTATCTTTATCATGTGATCAACATAGATTTTATACATTGAAGGAATCTCCAATGCGTCTTTAAATAAAAGGGTTACTGGTGGCTTCGATGTATCAAGTTCAACTCCAAAGGCTCTGCCCAGGTAAACACATATATCCAGTTTAGTTGCATTAGGTTTTTCTTCAAACCTGGGAAGCTCAATCTCTGCTTGTACTATGTTCTTATCTATACAATAAGCCACTTCTGGCTTGGCATATTCGGGTACCTTATATTTTTCTAAAACTTCCCTGTGTTTGCTGACTATATCCGTCAAATCCATAATACCCGTGCCCATCATAGTACCTATAGCCTTTATGGCTGAATATTTAGTAACTACCACATCCGGGCTGAACACGTCCTCTGCTGTACCATTCATCAGCCCTTTATCATGAACACTTATAATATGGGCTTTTGCCCAGTTATTTTCGATATCTTTAAAAGGAGTTTCCGCATATGTCATTGATACAGTGCTTAAAAAAACTGTTGCTGCTGTTAATACTGCTGCTATCTTCTTGTACTTCAAAATTATCCCTCCTAGAAAAATTGGTTTCGAGTTTTCAGTATAACTGTCCGTTCTCGTTTCTGGTTGCTAACTTAAATTATTCCAAGTGCTCTTCAGTGATCTAATAAATAGCCGATAGGAATACCTAAATTCTCGGACTAGAGGCTAGCGGCTAGTGACCAGAGACCAGAGGCCAGGGACCAGAGACCAGAGGCCAGGGACCAGAGACCAGAAGCCAGTAGCCAGTAACTCCGAGTTCAACTATCTGAGCTCTGAGTTCGATTATATATTTATTCTCCCTCGCCTCCTACTTTTCCTTCTTTCTTTATCCAATAACGACAACTTTTACAAATATATTTCGTCTTAATTAAAGAGTTGCTACAGGGTCGGATTACATATATACTAAATGATAGAAAGTTATGTAGTTTTTGACGATGTTTCCAGGAGAAAAGTTCTTAAATTCGACAATGGAGGAGGAAAAAGATGAGAAACTTAAAATTGACAGCACTATTGATGGCAATAATACTTATTTCAGGAAGCATACTATCTATTAACGGCTTCGCAGACACCATAGGCAAAGAAGCAAGAGCCTGTGAAGCATTAGGTATTTTAGTAGGATCTGATGCTGATTCAGGTGTTACATCTGAATATTTAGCTACAACTCCCTCTAGACTTACAGCACTCATTATATTCCTGAGGATTCAAGGTTTGGAAGGAGAAGCTCTCACCTATGATGGAGAAAACAATTTCGTAGATGCCACAGATCTAAAATGGATAGTCGGGAGGAATTACCTTGCCTATGCCAAGGACAACCCTGAGCTTGGTTGGGTCGGCAGCCCTGACGGTAAATTTTTGCCCAACAACACCATCGATGCCAAAGCCTTTTATAAGGTAATGTTGGAAACCTTAGGCTACAAGCAGGACTTGGATTTTACATATGGAAACACATTGAAATTTGCTGAAAGCATAGACTTGATATCCAGTGCTTCCAGCATGGAGAAAAAAACAAGCTTTACAGTAAACGATGTGGCAAAAGCCATATATAGCACCCTGAATACAAAGCCAAAGGGTGAAACGAAAAATCTTGTTACTCTCATGACAGAAAAAGGCATACTAGATGAAGAAAAAGTAATAGACGCAGGATTTAAAATCGATATAACCCCTGTAGAAGTACTATCCTTTGAAAGAATATCCAATAACAGACTGGTATTGGAACTGGATCAGGAATTCCCTCTGAGCAAGGATGATATCACCATCTATTCAGAAAGCAGCAACAGAGAAATAAATGTGACAGATGTAGCTATAATAGGAAGCAAAGCCTACATAACCACTGCTGATGTAGCTCCTTTTACTGCCTATGAATTATCCATAGACATGGATACACCTATTAATGGCATGGCAATAAAGGATTACAGCATAAGATATGTAGCTCTTCCTAGAGATACAGAAAGGCCAAGAGCCACAGCAGATGTTATGGGTAATAATATTGTAAAGATTACCTTTAATGAAGAAGTTCAAAGGTCTGACGCAGAAGATATCAGCAACTATATAATCAAAAATGATCTATCAGTATACAACGCTGAACTGGACTCTACAGGAAAAATTGTGACTTTAACCACTGCTCCTCAGAGAGAAGGATATATCTATTGGCTCACTGCTCAGAATGTGAGAGATATATCGGGAAATACAATGGAACCATTGGAAAAGCGTTTTACCGGTATGATGAAAGACCAGTATAAACCTAATGTAACAATGGTTAAAGCAGATGGCAGCAGGAGTATTCTGGTATACTTCAGTGAAGCATTAAACAGAATAACTGCCGAAAGAATAGAAAACTATATTATAGAAGGAAATGCTCTAACAATAGAAGAAGCAATATTGGATGAAGAAGAAAATGTGGTGACACTGATAACATCAGAACAAAATCCTGGTACCACATACAGATTAACCATAAGAAACATTGCAGACTTGGCAGACAATGTCATGTATGATACCACCAGAGGATTTACAGGAGCCACTATAGATACTTCTGTACCTAAAGCCTCTGTAGTAGCTCTATCAAGCAACGAGCTGGAAATCACATTTAGCAAGAAAATTGATAAATATTCTGCTGAAAACATCGAAAACTATTTAATAGATAATGATATACAAGTAACTAGCGCTGTTTTGGATGGAAGCGGTAAAGTGGTAACCCTCATTACAGAGGATCAGACCGCAAACAAGAAATATAGATTGGAAATCAACAATATCCAAGACATATATGGCAATACCATGGATTATTTCTCAACATACTTTATAGGAAAATCTAAGGATACAACCCCATTGTCCTATACTGTAAAAAGCGGTAAAGACTCAGTCATAATCACCTTCAGCAAAAGGGTAAATAAAGAAACAGCTGAAGATGTATTCAACTATGAGCTGGATAGCAGTCTTGGATATGCTGCTAAAGCTACTCTAGATGATGACACAGGAAAAATAGTAACCCTCCTGACCAAAACTCAGGAAAATGGTAAAGCTTACAGCATAACCGTAAGGAATGTAACAGATTTGGCAGGTGAGCCTATAAGAACAGACGATAAAGTTGCCAGGAAACACTTCATTGGCTTTGGCGGAACTGATGCGGGTGACCTTAATGTACAAGCCATGAATGCTTTGGACATGAGCACCATAGATATATTCTTCGATAAGGAACTTACAGATGAGGAGCTAAAAGACCTTGAAGTATCCATATTGACAGAGGACGATAGCAGCTATAGTGCCCCCAAAGGGTTGGAATATGAAAAGTATTTCTCTGCAGATAAAGCTACTGTAAGAGTCCAATTTAGCACAGATGGTTCTAACAGTCCGGAAATATTCAGATCTGGTAGAATATATGAAGTGAGAGTATCCAATATTGACAGACTTTATGAAAGCAGTGGAGGAAATATTAAGGCTTTTGCAGGCACAAACCAGAAGAATGAAGCTCCATATATAGTGGATGCATATGCCGTAAACAGCACAGCAATAGAGGTTACTTTCTCCGAACCGGTGAAAGGTGTAAGCCCTTCCCAGTTTAGCATCAGCGGAGTGAGAATAACAGATACATCTGTAGAACCCAATGAAGTAACTACCTCAGCCACCTTATACTTAAGCTCCAGTACACCTTTAAAAGATGATAAAGAATACAAGATAACGGTAAGAAGCGGTATCAAGGATGCTGCTGGCTATAACTCCATAGTAACTTCAGGAAATGGATCATATATAGAGTTCGCTGGTACCTCATTTAAGAATCAGGCTCCACAAGTTGAAAGTATTACAGCTTTGGATGAATACACTATAACAGTA
>NZ_JAWLCK010000128.1:0-7029 GCF_041687175.1 Lutispora sp. | reverse complement strand
CAGCTGCTGAAGTTTTAGAGACCCCTATAATTGTTTGCAGGGCTAGCGGAACCTGCGTAGTACCAAAGGATAAGCAAAGAAAGTAGCTAACCGCTAAATTTTTCTGAATTAAGAATATGTATATGTTATAGGAGGTACATAAAATGGATAAACTTATAATAACAGCTGCACTTACTGGAGCAGAGGTCACAAGAGAACAACAGCCCAATCTGCCCATAACACCTGATGAAATAGCAGAGGCTGCTTATGAAGCTTATAAAGCAGGAGCAGCTATGGTTCATGTACATGCAAGAAAACCAGATGGTACACCTACTCAGGATAAGGAAGTATACAGGGAAATCAAAGAAAAGATTGCTGCCAAATGTAATGTTATTTTCCAGCCGTCCACTGGCGGTGCTGTATGGCATACTGCAGAGGAAAGAATTCAGCCTGTGCTTTTGAAGCCGGAAATGGCATCCTTGACAGCAGGCACATGTAACTTCGGACCTGATGTGTTCATGAATACACAGGAATACATGGAAACCTTTGCAAAGACCATGCTAGAGAATGATGTAAAGCCTGAAATAGAAATATTCGAAAGAGGCATGATAGACAACGCATTAAGAATGGTTAAAAAGGGCTTGTTGAAGACTCCACTTCATTTTGACTTTGTAATGGGTGTTCCTGGAGCTATCATGGGAGAGCCAAGAGACCTTATGTACCTGGCAAACAGCATACCTGCTGGAAGCACATGGACTGTGGCAGGCATCGGAAGATATGAACTTCCATTGGCAGTTATGGCCATTGTAATGGGGGGCCATGTAAGAGTAGGTTTTGAGGACAATATCTTCTACAGCAAGGGAGTATTAGCCGAGTCCAATGCCCAGCTGGTAGCTAGAGTTGCAAGGATCGCAAAGGAATGTGGAAGAGAAGTTGCAACACCAGATGAAGCAAGACAAATTTTGGGATTGACAAAATAAGAGAAGGATATAAAGAAGAATTGTAGAAATAATAAGGAAGGGGGGATATGGAATGGTATTTGATGCAAATATCAGCGTCTCTGTGAGATGCAAAAGATGCGGCAGATTTATTGTCGGGGATATGAGTTTTTTTCAAATGAAGAATGGAAGACAAGTTTGCGTAAAATGTGAATGCGGAGAAGTTGTTGCAAAGGTAAAAAGCCGCGACTTCAAAACCTTCCATGTACTTATCCCTTGCCTTATTTGCGGTAAGGATCACAAGTTTATATATACATGGAAGTCGGTGCCTTGGGAAAAGGTAAAAATGCTAAGCTGCCCGTCCAGTTCCTATGATATAGCTTTTATCGGCGGGCAGGATCCCATAAAGAACTTGGTAGCCAAAAGGCAAAAGGATATGGAAGAACTAATAGAGGTATTGAGTAATATATAATTCTGTTGCGAGTTACGGGTTACAAGTTTCTGGTTACGAGTTGCGAGTTTCGAGTTTCGAGTATTCAGTATGACTGTTATTTCTGGCTTCTGCCTAGCATCTTTAGTGTTTTAGTAAAGACCTGATAGGCATACCTAGTTCTAAAAAGCCAGAGGCTAGTGGCTAGAAGCTAGCGACCGGTGACTGGAGACCAGCGACCAGAGGCCAGAGACTGACAGAATAGGAATACCTAGGCAATACTGAGCTCTGAGTTCTGAGCTCTGAGTTCTAATATGGAGGTTATTTTATGAAGCTTTTCATTGATACCGCAAATGTGGAGGAAATCCGAAGGGCCAATGAAATGGGCATAATTTGCGGTGTAACTACAAATCCTTCTCTAATAGCAAAAGAAGGAAGGGATTTTAAACAGGTAGTAACTGAAATAGCTGAAATTGTAGACGGCCCCATAAGTGCCGAAGTCATAAGTATGAAAGCTGAAGAAATGGTGCCGGAGGCCGTAGAACTATCAAAAATACACAAAAATATTGTAATAAAGATACCCATGTGTGAAGAAGGCCTGAAAGCTGTAAAGATACTAAAGGAAAAGGGAATTAAAACCAATGTCACTCTGATATTTTCCGTCAATCAGGCATTGCTTGCAGCCCGGGCAGGAGCCTCATACGTAAGTCCCTTTGCCGGAAGGGTGGATGATGTAGGCAATAGCGGTATGGATATTATCAGGGATATAGCACAGGTTTTTGATATATATCAGATGAATTGTGAAATAATAGCCGCCAGTATAAGGCATCCTATGCATGTTACCGAAGCAGCACTGGCAGGTGCTCACATCAGCACAGTACCTTTCGATGTAATCAAAAAGATGATTTCACATCCTCTCACAGATATAGGTATAGATAAATTCTTAGCCGATTGGGAAAAGTTCAGCAAGAGATAATTATAACAAGATGGTTATATTAATAAGAAGATTGGAGTTCAGGTGAGCGGTTTTCACCTGGACTCACTCAATATGTCATTTTAAAAAGTATAAAAAGTGAAGGAGGTTTCAATCTTGATCGATAGAGATCTGGCTCTAGGTCTTGTTAGGGTCACAGAAATAGCAGCTTTAGGAAGTGCGCGATGGATGGGAAGAGGCGACAAAAATGCCGCTGACCAGGCAGCAGTAGATGGAATGAGAAGGATGTTCGACACATTGAATATCGATGGCGTGGTGGTAATCGGAGAAGGGGAAATGGATGAAGCCCCAATGTTGTACATAGGTGAAGAACTGGGGAGAAGAGGACCAGAGGATGTGAAGGTGGATATAGCAGTAGATCCTCTGGATGGTACAAATTCGGTGGCAAAGGGGTTGCCAAATGCCATATCTGTTATAGCTGTGGCAGAGAGAGGCTGCCTGCTTCATGCGCCGGATATGTATATGGATAAGATAGCAGTAGGACCAAAAGCAAAGGGAGTTATAGATATCAATGCCCCGGTTGAGGAAAACCTGAGAAACATAGCAAAAGCCTTGAACAAGGACATCAAGGAAGTTACGGTTACCATGTTGGATAGAGAAAGACATGAGGATTTGGTGAAGGAAATAAGAAGGATAGGCTGTCGTATAAAGCTTTTCAGAGACGGTGATGTGGCAGCGGCCATAGCTACCTGTTTTGAAAAGACCGGTGTAGATGTACTCATGGGTATAGGCGGAGCACCAGAAGGAGTAATAGCAGCTGCAGCATTAAAGTGCATGGGCGGTGAGTTCCAGGGCAGGCTGTATCCTATGAATGATGAAGAAAGAGAAAGATGCACAAAAATGGGAATATGTGATGTAAATAAGGTTCTTTATCTTGACGACCTGGTAAAGGGGGATGATGTATTCTTCGCCGCAACGGGTATATCCGATGGAGAACTGCTTAAGGGTGTTTTATTCTTAGAGAACAATATTGCAGTGACCGATTCTGTAGTAATGAGATCAAAAACAGGCACCATAAGATTTGTAGAAGCTACTCATAATCTTTCAAAGAAACCACAATATATCAAATATGCATAGGTGTAAAAAGGATTTTGCAATGTCACAATATGAGGAGGTGATTGGTTGGAGGAATTAATGAAGAAAAATCTGACTGAGCTTAGGGAAATGGCTAAAGCTATGGGTATCAAGAGCTATTACAAGCTGAAGAAGGAAGAACTTGTAAAAGAAATATTGGATATGATAGAAGCTGCAAGAGTGGCACATGGAATTCCTAAGACAGAAGATAAAGAATTAGAAAAACCAAAAGAAGAAAAGATTGTAATTCCCCAGGAAAGTAAAGAAATAAAGCTCCCAGAGGAAGAAGTAGATGCAGGCGAGGAAGAAGAAAAGCTCCAGGAAGAAGAAAAAGATTTAAGCGAAGAGGCTAAGAGGTTTTTGGAATCCAAGGATGTGGAGAAGGGCGGGAGAGCCGACGGCATACTGGAGGTTCACCCTGAAGGCTTCGGCTTTCTAAGATCTGATAATTATCTGTCTGGAGATAGGGATATTTATATTTCTCCTTCTCAGATTAGAAGGTTTAATCTGAGGACGGGAGATAGGGTTACGGGCATAACAAGAGCAGCCAAAGAAGGCGAGAAATTCCAAGCTTTGCTTTATGTACAGGGCGTAAATGGAGATGATCCTGAGACGGTCATCAGGAGGCCTGATTTTGAAGATCTGACCCCCATATATCCCAAAGAAAAGTTGGTTATGGAATGTGATCCAAAGGACCTTTCTACAAGACTAATCGATTTATTGGCGCCTATTGGAAAGGGTCAAAGAGGGATGATTGTTTCCCCACCCAAAGCAGGAAAAACAATTCTTTTGAAAAAAATCGCCAACAGTATTACCACAAACTACCCAAATATAGAATTGATCGTGCTCTTGATAGATGAAAGACCGGAAGAAGTTACAGATATGAAGAGATCTATCAAGGGTGATGTCATATATTCAACCTTTGATGAGATGCCTGAGCATCACTGCAAGGTTGCTGAGATTGTTCTGGAAAGGGCCAAAAGGCTTGTAGAGCAGAAAAAGGATGTAGTTGTGCTTCTAGACAGCATAACAAGGCTTGCCAGAGCATATAATCTCACCATTGCACCTACAGGCAGAACTCTATCCGGAGGCTTGGATCCAGGTGCCTTGTATAAGCCTAAAAAGTTTTTCGGTGCAGCCAGAAATATTGAAGAAGGCGGCAGCCTGACTATTTTGGCAACGGCTTTGGTGGATACAGGAAGCAGAATGGACGACGTAATATATGAGGAGTTCAAGGGTACAGGCAATATGGAAATCCACTTGGATAGAAAACTATCAGAAAAGAGGATATTCCCTGCTATAGATATGAACAGATCAGGAACCAGAAGAGAAGAAGAACTCTTGAGTCCCAAGGAATACGAAGGTGTACTCAGCATGAGAAAATCCCTAAGCAGCGGCAATACAGCAGAGGTTGCAGATTCTATAATCAATTTTATGCAAAGAACAAAAACAAATGAAGAGTTTGTAGAGTTTATAAGGAAGCAGCTTATAAGATAGGCGAGCCTGCGAAGCTCTGTTTTTTTCACGAGTCACGCATCACGGATCCCGTGTCACGAGTCATTTAAAAAATTATTTGCTATAAAAAAAATATTATGCTATAATGTAAAAGTTGAAATTCGTAAATAATACAATTGATATAGTTCATCAGAAAGAGGTGAGTAGTGTGAGAGAGGGCATTCATCCAAATTACGGTGAAGCAGTTGTAAAATGTGCTTGCGGCGAGACATTTACAACAGGTTCTGTAAAAAAAGAAATAAAAGTTGAAATTTGCTCAAAATGCCATCCATTCTTTACTGGAAAACAAAAATTTGTTGATACCGGTGGTAGAGTTGATAGATTTAAGAGGAAGTACAATATTCAAGATGAACAAACAGAAGAATAAAAATATGAGGTTAGAGTATCAGCTTTAACCTCAATTTTTTTTGGGACAACGGGGACGGTTCTTTTTGTCCCTTTTAAGAATTTGGAGGGGGTACATATGAGCAAACTATATTTCAGATATGGAGCAATGAACAGCGGCAAATCAACAAACTTGCTGCAAGTAGCACACAATTATGAAGAAAGAGGCATGAAGGTTATTATAATAAAGCCAATGACAGACACAAAGGGCGGAGAACTACTGGTATCAAGGCTAGGCGTGACTCGGAAAGCGGACTATCTAATACATAAAGACCATAATATATATGATTTGATTGAAGAATGGACAAAAAACAATGGACAACTTCATTGCCTGCTGGTGGATGAGGTACAGTTTCTGAAGGCTTATCATATCGATCAGCTTTTTATGATTGCCTGTCAGTTGGACATACCTGTAATATGCTACGGTCTCAGAACAGATTTTAGAATGGAAGGATTCGAGGGAAGTGCCAGGCTTCTGCTTTTGGCTCACAGCATAGAAGAGTTGAAAACCATATGCCAATGCGGTAAAAAAGCCATGTTAAACGGAAGAAAAATAAATGGTAAGTTTGTATTTGAAGGTGAACAGGTAGCCATAGAAGGTGCGGGAAGTGTGGAGTATGAGTCTCTTTGCCCTAAATGTTATTTCAGATTTAGAAAAGAAGCGGAAGATTCCTAAAATTTTTTAGATCAAAAGAAGGAATTTTCAGACCAATGTAGAATAGAATGTAGCAAGAGAGAAAATGAGAACACGGTTCTATAATATAGAATGATAGTATTTATAATGTAAGAGGAAGGGAAAGCATGGGCGACGGAGTGAGAATACAGGCCATTGAAAGGGCTATTTTGATAATGAATTGCTTCACAGACGAGAAGCCGGAGCTAAGGTTGCAGGAAATATGCGAAAAGCTGGATCTGAATAAGAGTACCGCACATGGAATCATAAATACATTGAAACATCATGGCCTTATAGAACAGGATCCGGAGACTCAGAAATACAGATTGGGGTTGAATCTATTAGTATTGGGCAGCAAGGTTTTAAACAGATTAGATGTGAGAACCATAGCTGCTCCTATACTGAAGGAAGTATGCGCTAAGACGGATGAAACTGTTCATTTAGGCATATTAGATGGCATAGAGGTTGTTTATATAGATAAATACGAATCAAGCCAATCCATGAGGCTCTTTACTAAGATAGGCACCAGATATCCTGCCTATTGTACAGGAATCGGCAAGGCTATGCTCGCCTTCATGCCAACAGAAGACCAGATGAAAAATATACCTGATGAACTGAATAGATTTACTGAGTATACCTTAAAAGATAAAAAAGAGGTAATTGAACATTTGAAGAAGGTAAAACAGCAGGGGTATGCCATTGATGATGAGGAAAATATGGAAGGGCTTCGATGTGTCGGAGCTCCAATATTTGACTATAGTGGCAAAGTAGTTGCAGCAATCAGTGTTGCAGGGCCATCCATAAGGATGACCAAAGATAAGATACATGAAATTATTGATATACTGAGAGAAGCAGCAGAGGAGATTTCTAAAAGGCTTGGCTATCAGAAATAATATGACAGGGCTTTTATAAGATTATTATAATTGCCCATTTAATTTAGAATGTCATGAGAACATAGTTCTATAATGTAGAACTATTCACAAATAAGTGGAAGATAAAAATGCTGACGAGAATGAAAAATAATTTAATAAAATTTTGTAAA
>NZ_JAWLCK010000127.1:0-7042 GCF_041687175.1 Lutispora sp. | reverse complement strand
ATTAATCCACACAAAATTATCTAGCAAGGATTTTATACCCTTATTAGTTGGTATAATATTCCTTAAAATCAAATCTTACTACCTAGCACAAGAGGTTAACTTAATACTGCCTTTATGACATAATCTGTTTTATATTTCTGTTCAGAAAGTATTCTATATACCTTTAAGTCATCCTCTCTATCTATGGAAAAAGAGAGGTTTATTCGTTTTGTTGTCATAAACTCACCTTCTTAGTTCTTGCTCTAATAGGATTTTAAAACCTTTGGCATTTGCAAACTGGTCAAGAAAGTCCGTGTACTTTACTCTATTTGACTTTTCAATGTAATCCTGAAGCATTATGCTCCCTCCCCCTGTAAAAACAGTAGGATTGTGAAACTCAAATCCATATTCTTGAATTTTCGCTAATATATTTTCTACATACTCTTCTGACATCACTTTAATTACTTCCTTAATATCTGCCTCGAAAAGAACAGGTTCTTTTCCTGTGATAATCTCCTGTATCTGAGTTTCCGTAAGTCTGATATTTGTTTTAAGAAGTTCCTGCTGTATATTGGCAATTAATGTGATGATTCCGTTGGGAAGCGAATAGCATGCTGAAACATCTATGATTCCATTTTCTACTCTGAAAAAATCAATTGTATATCCACCAATATCAATAACATTGCATAGAAGATTTTTGTAACTGTTAAACACCGTTATTAATGCGGAATACCCTTGAGGATAAGTACGGCAATCAACTATATTGATTGCATAATTCTTTTTGTTAAAATTAAACTTTATATCCCGCTTTAAAAAATATTCCCGAAACTTTTTCTTAAGAATTCCATAATTGACAATCGGAAGCCCTACGCCCAGGATTACATCTACTTCACCTTCTACTTGTGCTTTGTTTATCGCATCTGCAATTGCAGGCAACGATAAGATGAAAGCATCCTGGTTGATAGTCTTGTCCATTTGAACACTTAACCTCTGGCCTCCGATGCTATAAAATTTACCTTCATAGATTAAAAGATTGCTTGATGATATTGGTTCAGTATTAGATTTAGTAAAACCTGATTCGCTAATATAACCTTCACTTGTTTTTGTACATTTGTTCCCATTATCAAGACCTAATAAAATCCTATTTCTCATAACAATTCCCCCAATCTAGTGGTTTTGGTTCTTCATAGTTCTTTTATTAAATCACTTTTTATAATTTCAAGTATTTCTGCAATAAAAAAATTGCTTACCTGATAGTCAGGTAAGCGTAGGAATTTATTTTAACGGAGGTATATAATGTCAATTCATTAAAATACCTTATTATTAAAGACAATTTTTTATAGTAAATCATTTATTGCAAAGTCAAGTATTTTTATCTACCTTTATATCCTAAATCCTCTTCCTCTTTTTCACATTACCTTTCTCTATATATATTTAGCAAATTCCCCCAAATCCTTGATATAACAATGCTTTAATTAATTTTTAAGCGTCAAAAAAACATGCTAGGATATTAGTCCTAAGTGCAAAAGTTAAGGACTAATTACGAATTATATGATTAAGCCTTTTAACTTTTAAAAACAATTTTATAAAAATTCTAGCATTAAAATTTGACTTACATCTAACAATCCGTATAATGTGGGAAAATCTAATATTTGAAAGGATGAATCTAAATGAGCAATGGTTTAGTCATAAGGGATTTTAAGACGCTTAAAGTTTGGCAGAAGGCAAACGCTCTTGAACGAGAAATAGAAGCATTGGTTAAAGGGTTTCCAAGCCATGAGCAGTACCGGCTTACTGACCAAATCATTAGAAGCAGTCGAAGTATTTCCGCAAACATAGCCGAAGGAAATACCCAACTATTTATAAAGCGGGAATTATTCCATGCCAACGCTGCCCTTGGCAGTTGTGGTGAAACGAGAAACCATTTACTAACCGCATATCAAAACCATTATATAAGTGAAGAACAATACAAAACTTTAGATGAGAAATTCCTTGAAGTAATAAAAATGCTGTATGGCTATATAAAGATGTTAAAATCTTGTTTAGATAATGAATCAGTTACAATTGACCCCTAATATTTTATAATCTTTACATACTCCATAATATTTTCACCTGCTATTTGCAAAGGCGATGATTGCGCAGTATCACATACTTTTGGTGGACTTAAAATTCACCTAGAAAAAATTTTTACAAATGAATAAGTTTGAACTTTACAGACTGTTATAAAAAATGCCTTGGAAAGACTGCTAAATCTCCAAAGCATTTAAAAAATCATAATAGCCCTATTTATAGAAAGGTTCATATGGTCAAGATGTTGATGTGCTTAGGCTTTAATCTTCTTCTATATTAAATCGCACATTAGTCCTATCATTTATTCACAATTCTTATTTTTCTCAATCGATTCAAAAAATCGACGTAAATTTTCCGGTAATTGATATGCTTCCTTACCAACTCTATTATTTAACTGTGCTTTTTTGTCACTATATACTTCACGAAGTATGGCATCAATTATCATTGCTTTTGGAGGAACATTATATTCTTTACCTTTGTACACCCATACACGGCAGTCCACTTCATCCCCGCACAAATCGCCACATGATTCACAAAGTGATTCTCTCATTTCCAGTTGTATATCATTTCCATTAATACGGATAGTAGGTGAACTCTCAAATCTATACTGTATGGCCTTTTCCTTACTATCAATATGAATTTTATTTACAACAACTTCTATGCCCGCTAATTCAAGCACTTTAGCAACGTCCTTAATGGCTTCTTCAAGACTGCTCTCCGTGCCCTGGCATCTTGTACATATACTTAAATCTAAAAACAAAAAATCAATTATTATTTTTTTCTTTTCTTCTTCATAATTTTGCTCTTCACACCCGCAACTCGTACTACAGCATGTATTATTTCTTTGAGTTTCACAACATCCCATAATAAAAGCCTCCTTCTTTATAACGCCTAGATTCATAAGAAAATTTTTCGGTTGTAGTAAAATTTTCTTACATTAGCGGCGTTTCAATGAGGCGGAAATATGCTCCCGCCTCGTTATAAATATCTTTTAATATCCTCTACCGACGGAACTCTTCCCATAATCTTTACCTGTTCATCTACTACAAGTGCAGGTGTTCTCATTACACCATATGCCATAATGTCCTTAAAATCCTCTACTTTTTCAATAGTGGCTTCAAGTCCCAGTTCCTTTACAGCCTCTCTGACATTAGCCTCTAATTTTTTGCAATTACAACATCCTGAACCTAAAACTTTGATTACCATAATAAATCCTCCTCATCAATCAATATTTTTTCCGTTATTATCGTCATTCCACAATTTTCTTTTACACAGATTTCACATCCTGTGCATTTTACAAGACTCATCATTTCAGAATGAATCTCTGCTTTACACAAAAATATATGAAAAAGCATTAAATAAGTATCCAATAATAATAATCCCTGCTGATACGATAGATACAAAGATTGCTAAAAGTTTAGGCTTTACCACCTTTCTGAGCATAATTATGGAAGGCAGAGACAGGGCTGTTACTGCCATCATAAATGACACTATAGTCCCTACGTCCACTCCTTTTGCAAATAACGCTTCGGCTATTGGAAGAGTACCGAATATATCAGCATACATTGGAATGCCCACTACAGTAGCAAGCATCACTGCAAATGGATTATTACCTCCAACCACATTTTCTATGAATGACTGTGGAATCCAGTTATGAATAGCCGCCCCTATGCCTACACCGATTAATACATATAGCCAAACCCTTTTGATAATATCTCTGACCTGTTCCTTTGAATATGATATTCTTTCCTTACGAGTCATTTCAGGCACTTCCGCATCAACATTTTCAATTTCCCTTACATATCCTTCTACATATTTTTCAAGTCTAAACTTTTCTATTAAAGTTCCTCCAATAACTGCCAAAATTAAGCCTACTACAACATAGGCTATGGCAATTTTAAGACCGAAAAATGAAATTAACAACATTAATGACGCCAAATCTACCATTGGCGAAGATATTAAGAAAGAAAAGGTTATGCCTAAAGGCAATCCAGCCGAAGTAAAACCTATAAAAATTGGTATACTGGAGCAACTGCAAAAGGGAGTTATCGTACCAAGCAGTGCCCCAAGTATATTCCCTTTAATGCCTTTTATCTTTCCGAGAATCTTCTTTGTCCTCTCTGGCGGAAAATAACTCTGGATATAGGATATGACAAATATTAATAGTGATAATAATATAAATATTTTAATTGTATCGTATATAAAAAAGTGAATACTTCCGCCTATCCTTTCGCTAACAGGTAAACCAAATACTTTTTCCACAAGAAGTCTTACCAATTCTGAAAGCCATCTCATTTTTAATAGTTGGTCATTTAACCAACCGAATATCATGGCTAATATGTTCATATGAAAACATCCCCTTTACCCCTTACACACTTCAAGTTATTTTTCAACATGTTTGCACTTTTCAACTTCACTGCAATTCTCTTATTTTGATTAATTACATACCGCTTATCAAATCTGATTGTTCTTTACTCTCTGTATTAAATCCTCGACTTTTTCCTTAATTATATCTCTTGTTTTTCTGTAATCCTCTATTGGTCCGCCTGACGGGTCACTAAGCCCCCAATCTTCTATATGCTGGCATGGTACATAAGGGCATTCTACATTACATCCCATCGTTATTAATATATCTACTTCCGCCGGAATATCGCTTAATAGTTTCGGATGATGGTCACTCATATCCACTCCTGCTTCTTCCATTACCTGTACTGCTAGTGGCTTCACTTCAGGGTATTTTTCCGTCCCTGCCGAATATGCTTCTAATACGTCACTTCCCAACTTCTTTGCCCAACCTTCTGCCATTTGAGAACGGCAAGAGTTGTGGACACATACAAAAGCAACCTTCTTTTTCATTCGATACCACCTTTTTCTACAAGGTTATTGAAACCAATGCCTTGTACTATTTGCAATCCTGACCAATGTAAGCATGACCGGGACTTCAACCAATACCCCTACAACTGTTGCAAGAGCGGCTCCAGATTCCAGTCCAAAGAGTGAAATTGCCACTGCAACTGCAAGTTCAAAGAAATTGCTTGCTCCAATCATTCCCGCAGGTGCTGCAATATCATGGGGAAGTTTCCATATCTTTGCCCATCCATAAGCAATGAAGAATATAAAGAATGTCTGGATAATTAATGGTATGGCAATTAATATAATATGCAAGGGATTACTTAAAATTATTTCACCCTGGAACGAGAAAATAATTACTAAAGTGAGAAGCAAACCTACGATTGTTACATTATCAAATTTCTTGAGAAAAATGTTCTCGAAATACTCTATACTCTTATGTTTAATGATGTTCCTTCTAGTAAGGTACCCTCCTGCCAATGGAATAACAACAAACAGGATTGTTGATAATATCAGCGTGTCATAAGGAACGGTCACATTACTTACCCCTAATAGGAATGCAACAATTGGTGTAAATGCAAACAATATTATCAGGTCATTCACTGCTACCTGCACTAATGTATAAGCAGGGTCGCCTTTTGTCAGATAACTCCATACGAATACCATAGCGGTACATGGTGCGGCTCCTAATAATACTGCACCTGCAAGATAGTCTGTCGCTAAATCCGGACCAATCCACCTACTGAACACTACTTTCAAGAAAAACGCTGCAATAAGATACATTGTAAAAGGCTTGATAAGCCAGTTTGTTACACAAGTAACTATTAGTCCCTTCGGTTTTTTTGTTGCCCTGACAATGCTTGAAAAATCAATTTTCAGCATCATTGGGTAAATCATTAGCCATATGAGAATAGCAACAGGAATTGATACATTTGCATATTCAAATTTGCTTAAAGTTTCAGGGATTGAAGGAACTAATTGTCCTATTGCAACTCCTACTATAATGCATACTGCTACCCATACTGTAAGGTACTTTTCAAAAAAACCTAATCCTTTATTTTCTTGCATTGTTTCTTTGTCACTCAAGTTTTATGCCCCCTATCAATTTAAATTATCTTGTTCTTACTATATGATTATATTCAGTTATAATCATATAGTGACTAATTTAAAGTTTTTACAGAAAAATAACTAAAATCAGTTTTCTATTATTAATAATTTTCATTAATTGTTATTGCACTGCTCTCGAAGATACTTAAGAACCTGACTTTTATCTTCCCGTAGTTGCTCACATGTAAAGTTACTGTTTTTATATTTTTTAAGTGTCTCTATATCTCTTAACAATTGTGTATTTTCAGCCATCTTGTTTTTAATAAATTCATACAGTAGGTTATTTTCTTCAATAAACTTGTTATCTACTCTGTAATAGACCCATTGAGATTTCTTTTCACTGGTTATAATACCTGAAGTTTTTAATTTATTTAGATGTCTTGAAGCATTAGACTGCGTCATATCCAGCACTGTTTCTATCTCGCACACACAGAGTTCCTGTCTTATTAGCAAATTGAGTATTCTAATTCTGTTTTCATCTCCCAACGCTTTAAAGATTTCTATTAAATCCAATTTATCACCACCATATGATTATATTCAATTATACTCATATATATAATAGTATTGATTTATTTCTCTGTCAACAATAAATACATTATCTTATAAATCAAAAAATATGTTTTTTATATTTATCACATAATTCAAGAATACGTTCCCATAACATACCCCAAACCTCCCCTACGATGTGAAAATCTAATTTTGGGAATAACTTTATTATTTTAGAACCAACTTTATTATCATAGAGTCAACTTTATTATTTCTAAAACATTTTCCTTATTCCTTTTCCCTAAAAATCCATACCCCTAACTATGTATATTTAAAATAAACTCCGCTCCAAACCGAAATCCCTCAAACCCTTATCCCTTCTCGCCTTATGCCCATTTTCCTAATTCTTTCCATATAATAAAGTCGGTTCAAAAATTCCATATTTTCATTCCATTTAATAACATTTATTCCTTAATTCTTGTAGTAATTTTTAAAATAAAGTCGGTTCTAAATAGGGGTAAGGTGCAAGATGAACAGGGTAAAGTTTCAA
>NZ_JAWLCK010000126.1:0-7111 GCF_041687175.1 Lutispora sp. | reverse complement strand
ATATATGTCTAATCAAAGGAATATATAACGAACTAAAGAAGATATGTGCCAAGTACGATATCGTAAAACTGGAAAGGGTTTTTATGGAAGTGAACATAAACATTCATATAGATGAGGAGAATTTTAAAGAATTTGTAAAGGATCAAAAAGATCCAGTTATAGGGGAGTGGACAAAAATAGAGATAACTAAGACAGATATCGAAGAAAATACAGCAATTATACATGTTTTGGAAGGAGAGAGAAATGAAGATTTTCTTGATGAATAAAGAATCCTCTAGAGGGAGACATGCTCCCCGAAATTTGTTAGATGGATCATTTTCCTTAATAGCTCCTCAAGAAGCTTGCATTGTTCAGATCTATTATCTTTATCAATCTCTAGCACAAGAACATCTTTTCTGTTTCTTATGCTGTTGAGAAATATATTATCCATAGGCTTGATCACTCCAAGAACTGGTATGGGAGAATCAAGGCATTGAATGATTTTATTTTGAAAGATGGGGGAATTGGATTCAAAAAAGCCTAATTCATCCATTATAATAAGGTTAGGCTTTTCATCAAGACAATCTTCCAATATTTTTGAACCAATGGTATCAAAAATATTTGGAAATATGACCCAGTTACCGTCAGCCAAATGCTTAGCTATGTATTGATCCGGAAGTTGCTTTTCATTATGTGTCCATGGAACTATTACAAATCCAGATCGGAGTTCACCAATCATTGTTGGCAAAGTTTTAAAACCTGAGAATCTTCCCTTTAGTCTTTTTATGACATGGTTAAGCAAAGTGCTTTTTCCCACTTTTATGTTACCTGTTATAAATATATTCTTATACATATTATCCATCCTAAAAAAATCAAGATATTTGGTTATACAAGATAAAGTATAACGAGGATAATCCATTATGTAAATATGGATGCTGGGCATATTTATATGTTTTATTGAATGCGCAATGAACGAATATGTTATGTAATTGAATAAATATCTGAAAAGCTCAAAACATAAATAGCATTCATAGTGTCCCATGTAATATTATTTCCCATTATGAATGCTATTTATATTATATATGTTATTTTAGCACTTCTTTTATTTTTTTTATGCTGTTTTTATAAAGTACGTAGTAAGAGACCTTATCAATCATTTTGTTATATCCTTCCAATGTATAATATTCAAAATTATTTCTCAGCCTATAACCGCTTATAAAATATGATGCCATGTGAGAGGCGTTCAAATCGGTTTTGATTTCATCCTTTATTGCCAAATATGCTCTTGGTATGAGAGGTACATTCTCTAATTTCAAAAAGCTTTCCTGCAAATCCTTTATAAATTCCTGCTGTCTGTATATCCTGCCTATATCTCCTCGACCATCACTCCTATATCTTAAGTACTCCAGAGTTTGAATTCCATTTAGTTTAATATCTCCTTTTTTTAATGTAAAGCATTTTTTCAGCTCCGGATCTCTGATTTTTATGGTCTTTGGTATCGTTACTGTAAATCCTCCTAAAGCATCTACTCCTTTTTGTATAGCCTTAAAATTGAAGACAAGGTAGTTGTCAATCTTTGTGTCTAGCAATTTCTCTACAGAGGCTATGCACAAGTCTATACCTCCGTAGGCATAGGATGCATTAATCTTCTGATTTCCCCTTTTCCCTAATTTAACAAGAGTATCTCTTGGGACAGAGATAAAATTAACCTTATCATTTCTCATATTGATAAGTATAATAGTATCTGCCCTGGCTGGTTCATTTTTTCTGGCATCAATTCCAACGATCAGTAAGTTTTTATTTATTATACCTGATTCTTTGCTCAGTTCATAATCTGTATTTTTACCAGCTGATTCCTGTATGGAGGACTCATTTTGAACAACTATTTCGTTATGTTCATCAACTTCTTGTTTATTAGATTCAATAGCATTATTAACGGTTCTATTAACATTAACTCTGTTACAAGCAATAAGTAGTATTGGGATAGCTATTATAAAAGTCAATGTTATTTTCTTTAATTGATTATTCATATGAAGGTATGCCACCTTTCACAATATTTAATATAGTCTAGATTATTATTTGCAAATATGATTTTTCTTTTCAAAAAAGCAGCTGTTAAATAATTCATCAATTCTCAAAAAGAAAAAAGCCATTTTTGCTCGTCTAATAAATAAATGTGTTAATGCATGAGGAGGTTATATTGTGATAAACAAAAAAATATTAGTTGCAGCAGTATTGGTTTTAACTATATCTTTCAGTTCGGGTTGTGCTTTGGTAAATAAGCCGGACATTACTGAGAAGCCAAGTATTGGAACAGAAACAGATGAAACTAAACAACAGAATGTTATGAAAGAATATGAAAATATGATAAACAAGGAAATAAATATATCAGAATATATTTCATTTGTTGATGAGAATATTGAATTATTGTCTCAGGAAAATGCAACAAAGCTTATTATAAAATTGGAAGAATTGCAAAAAGATTACTTAAATCAGTTAGAGGATAAATATTATACTACTGAAAATCAAACCATATTATTTGAAGCCTTTGAGCCAGAATTTGATTTAAAAAAACTTAAGTCTGAGAATATGGAAAATGCAGAAGTAAAGGCTCTTCTTAAAGAGACTGAAGAACTAGGCTACAAGGTAGAGACAGCAGAAGGCTCATTTTTCCCAATAATAGATTATGGGTTCTATGAAAAGTATTCAGTTTATGTTACTGAAGATATGAAAGACTATATAAACATCATGGCTGTGGAGTCAGATAAAACTCCTGCAAAGGATGCAGCTTTGGTAATAAGCTGGGATGAGCTTTTTGAAAGGGCTTTCAATCAGGAGAAATTTTTAAATGAACACAATGAGTCAGTAAAGCTCGAAGAAATAAAAGCACTGTATAAAAAATATGTGACTTTTGCAATATATGGTTTAGATAACACTCCATTATTTGATTATGAGGATAATATGATGAATGATGAGGCAAAAGCAGCCTATGAAAAAGTCATTGCAAAGGATAGCGAACTTTCTCAGGTCTTGAAGAAGTACTATGAATTGATAAAGAATAATGGTTTTAAACTTACAGAGGAAGTTAAAAACCATTGGGATAAAATAGCTGAAAATATGAAATAGTTGTTTAAGTTAAAAGAGTAACAATATTTGATTAACCAGGTTATTATGGTAAAATATTTATAAGGGAAAGTGATTTCTAACATGGGCAGTTGGCTTCGTGCCTGCTGCCTTTTGTATACATAATTATGCGACATATTTCCCGGGAAAATGAGCCTTTTCTATATAGCTATATGTCATTATGGATACAAGGAGCTGAACACATGAAATTTGATATTCCTCATTATGTAAGAGGTATATTGAGCAGATTAATAGATAATGGATATGAAGCTTATATTGTTGGTGGATGTATAAGGGATATACTACTGAAAAAGCAGCCCAAGGATTGGGATGTAGCAACCTCAGCTTTGCCTGGTGAAGTAATGAGAATATTCAACGACAAAACAGTTGTAAATACTGGAGAAAAATATGGTACAGTGACAGTAGTAGGCGATGATGGTAAAGTTGAAGTTACCACATTTCGATGCGAAGGCGGTTACAGTGATGGCCGTCATCCTGATTGGGTGAGCTTTGGAGATAATATAGAAGATGACTTGAGCAGGAGAGACTTTACCATTAACTCTATGGCATGGAATCCTATAAAAGGTATCATTGATCCCTATGGTGGAGTTGAAGATATTGGTAGAGAGATAATAAGGGCTGTGGGAAATCCGTTGCATAGATTTTCAGAGGATGGGCTGAGGATGATGAGAGCCGTGAGATTTGCCTCGAATCTAAGTTTTACAATTGATGATGAAACATTGGAAGCCATAAAGAACCTAGCTGCTACCATTGAAAATATAAGTATGGAAAGGGTAAGGGAAGAATTTTTCAGAATGCTCGGAGGGAAGCATCCTTCATACGGTATGGCCCTATTGTTAGATACAGGTCTTTTAGATTTTGTTTTTCCGGAGATGTTGATGACTATCGGATTTTGGCAGAATAATCCTTATCATGATATGGATGTATATCAGCATACAATGTGCGTTTTGGAGCATACTCCTAATGTTTTGCATATTCGTCTGGCTGCTCTTTTTCATGATATCGGTAAACCCTATTGCTATACCGAGGATATTGAAGGTGTAGGACATTTTTATGGTCATGATAAAAAGGGTGTTGAGATTGCCCTTCAAACCCTAAAGAGGTTTAAAAGCTCCAATAAGATAATCAGAAAGGTTTCGTTGTTGGTGGAGCATCATATGAGACATTACAAACCCAGTGAAAGAGATAGAATAAAGAGATTGATAGGTGATATAGGAAAGGATAATATATTTGACTTATTAAGCCTTCAAAAAGCAGATGCCATGTGTAAAAACAAACCGGAACTTATTGATAATGTTCTGGAGATGGAGAATACAGTGAAGGAAATTATCAACAATAATGAGCCTATTAATATAAAAGACTTGGCTATTAACGGAGAGGATTTGATAAAATCGGGATTCAATCCAGGTATAGAAATAGGAAAGATATTGAATGAATTATTGGATATGGTTATAGAGAGTCCGGAGTTAAATAATAAGGAAGCTCTTTTAGAAATAGCTTTAAATAAACAATTTAATTGAATTATCTTTAACTAAATGCGATAATTTCGAAGATGCTAATAGAACTGCTTTCATGAATAATATTACTTGGCCTGACAAAAATAATATAAAATTTCACCAGTTCCTACGTCCGTGATGACGAAAGAAAGTTTAGATGAAGTAGGTTTCAGAAAAGGGGACAATGTTAATGCTCTTATGAAGGCAATAAATGTAGTATTTGTGAAGCAGTAGGAGTAAGAAGAGCTGTTGCAGGGCCTAGGTCATGCAACAGCTTGCTTATTTATGTTCACTGTAATAATGCAAGGTTTATATAGATATGGTAAATCAAATGGAAGAATTTGATGTTATATAATATAATAAATGTAAGGGGTGATATTATGTTTAGAAAGATGAGAAGAATGGATAAGGCCATGGATGAGGCAGCAGCTTTGGAATTGCTGAAAAAATGTGAGTATGGTATAGTCTCAACCATAGGAAGCGATGGTTATCCCTATGGAGTGCCTGTAAATTATGCATATAAGGATGGTTTTCTTTATTTTCATTGTGCAACCACTGGTCATAAATTAGATAACATAATGGAAAATAGTAAAGTTTCCTTTTGTGCAGTAGGTGAAAGTGAAATAATATCCAAAAATTTCAGCACAAAATATGAAAGTGTCGTTTTATTCGGAATTGCAAGCCTAGTGGAAGATGACAATGAGAAAAAAGAAGCATTGCTAGAAATAATTAAAAAGTACTCACCGAATTACATAGAAAGTGGGAAAAAGTACATAGAAAGTGATTTCGATAAGGCAAAGGTAGTCAAGATAGAAATTGAGCATATAACAGGTAAGAAAGCAAAAGAGTAAGCGGAGAATCCGTTTACTCTTTTGCTTTAAGTTATTTAATCTTTTCTACGAAAATTCTTCCAAACTCTTTACATCTGCTTAATGCTTCTTCATTAGGATACCATAGTTCTTTCAGCGGTTCGCTGACTACTTCAAATCCAGCTTTGAAAAGCTCTTCGCTGATCATCTTTGGAGATTCACCGCTCCAACCATAAGCGCCAAATCCAGCTCCCTTTTTATTCTTGAAAGATAAGCCCCTTATCATTTCCAGTATTCCTGCAGTTGCAAAGGACATGCCTTTATTGATGGTTGGGCAGCCTACCATTATGGCTTTTGATTTGAATACTTCTAACAATATGTCATTCTTATCTGTATCCGCTGCATTGAACAGCTTTATAGTCACATCCTTATCTGCTTCTCTTATGCCTTCACCTATGTATTCGGCCATTCTTCTGGTACCATTCCACATGGTGTCATATATTATGCTTATCTGATTTTCCTGATATCCATTAGCCCACTCCATGTATTTATTGACTATCTGTGTCGGATCTTTTCTCCATATGACACCATGGCTGGGGCAAATCATATCTAAAGGAAGATTGAAACTCAATACCTCTTCAATCTTTTTGGTTACAAAATTGCTGAAGGGTGTTAATATATTGGCGTAATATTTCATACACTCATTAAACAATTCTGCCTGGTCAACTACATCATTGAACAATGGATCTGCAGCCAAGTGTTGGCCAAATCCGTCGTTACTGAAGAGTATATTTTCTCCTGACATGTAGGTAAACATTGTATCTGGCCAATGAAGCATCCTTGCTTCAACAAATGTTAATTTGCTTTCACCAATGTCCAGCACATCACCGGTTTTAACTGTTACGAAGTTCCAATCCTGATGATAATGACCCTTTAGAGACTTTACAGCATTAGCTGTGCAGTAAATAGGTGTATTGGGTATATATCTCATTAGCTCAGTTAAAGCACCGCTGTGGTCTATTTCCCCGTGATTTATTACAATATAATCTATGTCCTCCAAGTCGATTTCTTTTTTCAACTCATCTACAAACTCTTTCGCAAAGGGCTGCCACACAGTATCAATAAGCACATTTTTTTTGTCTCTGATCAGATAAGCATTATATGACGAACCTCTATGGGTAGAGTACTCATCACCATGGAAAGTACGAAGTCCCCAGTCTATTTTTCCTACCCAGGTGACTTTATCTGTTACCTTAAATCCCATATTCTCACTCCTTACCACTTCTAAAATTAATAACAATTTTTGGTTACATTAAATAATATCACATACAATAATTATTATCAATAACAAAGAATATTATTAAAGAATTAGTAAATTTTGTGATAATTGTTACAGCGAAAACAATAATTTATGGTTAAAATATTTATAAGCAAATGATATTGAGGAGGTTTCTATAATATGGCAAAGTTCAATATTAACGATAAGGTGGGAGATATAGTATCAATTTATCCTGCAGCGGCAGATATATTTATGGCATATAATATAGATTTTTGCTGTGGAGGCAATAGGCCATTAGAAGTTGCAGCCCAGGAAAAAGCAGTCTATGCAGCAAAAGTTCTGGATGAAATCAATAAAAAATATGAAGCTTTTTTACAAGAAAAGCAGGACTATGAAGATTATAC
>NZ_JAWLCK010000125.1:0-7184 GCF_041687175.1 Lutispora sp. | reverse complement strand
TCTTTCTGGGTTAACCCTTAGTGAATATATAAAAAACAGAAAATTGTCTGAGGCAAATAAGGATTTATTGAATGGAGAGAGAGTAACGGATGTTGCTTTCAAATATGGTTATCAATCAGTGGACGGATTTACCCGTGCATTTAAAAAGTGGTGCGGTTTTTTACCTTCAGATGTAATAAAGAAAGGCAAAAGTAAATCCTTTCCCAAGCTTTCATTCGTAATAACCGTAAAAGGAGGAATTTCTATGGAATATAGAATTGAAGACAAGCCAGCTTTTAATTTAGTCGGTGTAAGTAAACGAGTTCCCATGCAGTTTGAAGGTGTGAATAATGAAATTGTAAAGCTTGCGTATAGTATAACAGAGGAACAACGAAAGGAAATGCATTCTCTTCAAAATATGGAGCCTTATGAAATTGTCAATGCTTCTTATGATTCTGACACTAACTTCCTAAAAGAAGAAGGGTATTTAACTCACTTAATAGGGGTTTTAACTACTGAAGATAAGGTAAGCCATCTATTGGATAAAGTTCCTGTTCAAGCATGTACATGGGCAGTATTTCCCAATGAAGGACCCTTCCCTTCTACATTGCAACAAACAATGGCCAGAATATATTCAGAGTGGCTTCCTTCTTCAAATTACGAAGTAATTAATGCTCCTTCATTTTCTTTTACTAAAATGGATCAACACAAAAAAGATTATGCTTATAGTGAAGTGTGGGTTCCTGTTCGTAAAAAGTAAAAATAATGATAAATATTGCAAAACACCTGCTGAGGGTAATCCCTCAGCAGGCTGATTATTCTTTTTCAATATTTCAAAGTATCTTATTATAAAAGAATTGTTTCTTTGAATTTTAATAATTAAACATCACAGGTTTATAATCATCAGGCAATTCTTCTTCGCATAGAAATTTAAAATTGTCGTCATTTAGTATTGGTATGAATACTTCATATGGAATCTGTGAAAATTCACAAGCATAATCACTGGCTCCAAACCACTTGCCTTCTTTGCTGCTCAAATTTAAGTCTCTAGCAAATTTTGTATAGTTTGAACAATCATGAACTGCTAAATCCCAGTTTTCTTCATCAGCTATTTTCATGAACTTCAGAGTCAGCTCCCTGCTCCAAATTGGCGATATATAGCCATGCCTGGAAATATACATGTTTTCCCCATAATAATTGAATATGTTATTCTCATTTAAATGTAATTCAGCACAATTAATAAAATCGAGTTTTGTCTCCAAGATATCCTCCTTCTTTTCAAAAAATGTTTCGAAAAACTCAGGAGTCATTGGAGTTTCAATTCCTACACTTTTAATATATTTTTTTGCTATTCCCATATTTTTAATGACTTTATCTGAACAATTGGAAGCTCCCAAATTGAAGCGTATCTCATCTAAACCGGCTTCACCTAATTCTTTCAATGTCTCCTCTGTAGCCAAGATACCATTTGTGTACAAATGTTGATGTATATTAGCTGCACTAAATTTCTTAATAACCGGGTAGTATTTTTCAATCTCCATAAATGGCTCTAAATAAACATAGGAGATTCCAGTAGGTTTTTTGTGGATGGAAAGGAGTAAATCAATATCCTTCTCATAATATTTAGTACCACCAATTTCCCACATACCTTCTCCTACTGGAGGAATGTATTCAAATTCTCCATAGTTATAACAGAATTTGCACTCTAAGTTACATTTGTTAGTTTTTCTAATTGCGCTCAAGCCGGTGCCCAAAAGACATGAACGACATCCTTTTGGAAACTTGTCTTCATTCCCCACAAAAAAAGTTCTATTCTCCAAGGTTTTTAAACCTTTAATTTCCTCCATTAATCTATCATTTCTATTATCAATGGCTGCCTCAATTTGTGCAAAGGTAGAGTATATGATTTCCATGTGTTTTACGCTAATTTCCTTATTCTTAGGCAATTGTGAAAAATAATCAAACCACAACAATGCATCTTTCTTTGAAATTTTCATGTTTTGTCCCCCTAATTAAGTTTCCTTTGTAAAGTCTAGCTGCCAGGGCCTTACTTTTCATTTTTTCTTTCAGTTCTTGCGGCTATAGCTATATTATTTAAGTTAAAATTGTTAATTCTAAAATATATGCGATCAATCCAGCGAGAAAACAAAATGGTATACTAAATATTAGTTTCTTAACTGTAAATTTAACCCCGAAAAATCCTGTCTCATAAGGAAATTTACTTAAGCCCAGCAGGACCCATCCAGTAATAATTGATATTATAGTTCCCAGTCCTGCGCCTGAAGCCATTATAGAAGCTACAATTGGGTAAAAGGCATATGGCCCCATTGCAAGTAGCATTCCTCCAAAAGTTCCTAATACTATACCCTTTAATCCTGCCTCTCTAGACAACCAGTTTTGAACAAATTCCCTTGGTATTAAAACTTCAATAATGCCAGCTAATATAAATGCACCTAGTATTATTGGTGCTGTTTGTAAGAATTGTGTTAAGCCTAATTTTAATCCTTCATATTGTTTACCTGTTTTCTTTGAATTTATAACAATAAGTATAATTGCTGCTATACTAAGAATTATAGTTGTCTGAGTCATCATTTTCACCTGCCTTTAAAGTAGGATTTATAGATACAGTACTACCATATAATCTTAGTGCCAATAATCCTACAATTATCGGTATAGGAAAAGTTATTAAATGCCTGATTAAAGCTATTTCAGGGCTCACTAGACTGGCTTCCATCGGTAAGCGTGAAAGATCATAAACTTGTTTCCCAAATATAAAAGTAATCAATATATAAAAAGGTAATTTCTTTTCTCTAAAGCTCAAAACGAAAGGATAATAAATATATGGGCCTCCTGGAAAAAGTCCTCCAGCAATAGCGCTTACGATTATTGCTTTTATGCCACTAAATTTCTGTAGCCATTTTTCTATTGCATCTTTAGAAAGCAATACATTTAACTGCCCTATAATGATGAATGAAGCTACAAGCATTAGAAATGATTTATACATAGTAACAATAGAAATATTAAGTCCTTCTAAAATAATAGCACTACCGCCAACAAAGTATGCTATTATAATTAAAATAGCTAATGATCCATAAATAACAATCAATGATTGCTTCATATTACACACCCCCTTGAGTATTATTGCCATTCTGCTCCTATTCTTATTTGAAAAATCCTACTCAGAAGATGAAAAGGAACCATTAAAAATAAATCTATTTAATATTATACTTTAAATATTGATACAAGTTCTAATAATCTTTCTGCACTTTTATTAACATCATTGGTTTTTTCCAATACTTCGTTTGTTCTTTTGACTACAGCAGCAGCTTCATTTGCTAAATCTGCAGTTTCTGACGCACCCTCTTCTGATGCAACTGCAACATCATTAATAGCTTTTACCATGCTCTGTACAGAAGCATATAGTCGCTCTGTAGTGTCTCTTAGATTTACAACCATATCGTTGATCAACTTAGCATCATTACTATATTGTTCACCTGTTACAACCAGCATATCATAGTCCTTTACAACCTTATTTTCCAAAAACTCTAAAACCTCTTCAGCGCTTACAGAAAGGGATTGAACCGACTCTACCACCAGCCTTGTTACATTCTGAATCTCATTGGCGGTTTGTTTTGAATCCTCAGCCAGGTTTCTAATTTCTCCCGCAACAACAGCAAAGCCTGCTCCTGCACTTCCTGCTTGGGTAGCTTCAATTGCTGCATTTAAAGCAAGCATATTTGTCTGAGAAGATATTTTTAAAATTGTATCAGATAAGATCTTTATTTTTTCTACGGCTTTTGACTGCTCTATAGCCTCTCTCAGTTTTACTGCAACATCCGCCCCAATTTCCTGTGCCCTTTTTTGAGAATCAAATGCAGTAATTTTGAGATTCTCAGCCTTCTTCCTTACATCATCTACGGATTCGGCACCATCTTGAGTTTTATTTGCAATGGAATCAATTGCCCCCTCAATTTCACTAGAAGCGGCATTCATTTCTTCGGCCATAGCAGAATTTTCATCCATTTTTAAGGACAGCTTATGTATGATACTAGACATAAAGTCTATCTCAGAAGTGAGCGCAGACATATTTCCATTAACATTTTCAATTGCCTTTCCAACGATATGAGCTTCTTCAATAACATTACGAATTATCTTTGAAACCTTTATATTTATATTATTAAATCCTCTAGCCAAACCACCTATTTCATCACGCCTTCTTGTATATTTTTCTTCCATGGCTCTAGAAAAATCTCCACATGACATTATGTTGCATTCATTTGACAGGTGGGTTATAGGCTTGGAAATGCTTTTTCCGATAAAATAGGCAATCACAAACCCTGCAAGAAGAAATATTAAAGATATAATTAAAAAAGTTCGCTTCAATTCTGATAATCCCGATAGCATTTCCTCCTTGTCAACTGAAACGGCAATGGACCAACCATAACCCTTAATCGGTGCATATCCTGAAACTTTTGTAATCCCATTGTATTCATACTCACCAAAATCCGTATTTCCTTCCATCATTTGTTGCTGTACATCAGCAAACCCTTCAAAGCCCAGCTCACTGCTTATATTTTCTTCTGTATCATCCACATCTCCTTTAGCGGAAGCAGAAGAAACCGTATCAGCTGTTTGGGAAGTAATGGTTGCAGAAGATATTGCATCGGCTGTATTAATGCTAACAGAGGCAGAAGAACCCGAATCAGTTTTCATGGCAGTTGTTACTATTTGCAGCAGAAGATTTTTATCAGCATGAGCAATAGTTCGCCCTTGTCTATTTATAATAAAAGCCTCTCCAGTCTCCCCAAATTTAACTCTCCCGGCAAAATCGCTCAACTCCAAACCATCTCTTATAGCCATTAACACTCCTGCTATTTCGCCATCTATTATTACAGGGACAGCATATATCATAATGATATCTGAACCATCATTATCCAGCATAGGGTCCGAGACAACTTCTTTTCCAGATAGGGCATTCTCAAAGAAAGGATTGCTTCTCATATCTGCAACTATACCGTTGTCATATAAGGCCTTTCCATTTTTGTCAACCAATATCATTTGTTTATGTCCTGATCTTCTTACTTCATCAGATATAATAGCCCTTACTGCAGAATCGTCAGCATCAGGTCTGTTTAATATATTCATATAGTCTAATGATGCAATAATATTCAGTTTGTTAAGCTGGTTTTGTATTCCATCTTCTATGGTTACTGATGCCTCTGTGGCAACTTTCGGCATAGTTTCTTTCAAAACATCTACTAATGAATTATAGGATGTTATATATGCTACCAATCCCAAACCAAAACATACAAAAAAGACCAGCAATCCTAATAATGCAATTATTTTTGTGCTTATTTTTTTCATATCATCATCCTACCCCAGCTTTAAAATATAACTAAGTATTTTGTCGATATAAATTGAATTATATCAAAATCTGGGTTGATTATCAATAATTCCTTTTAATCCATAATGTTTATTATTAACTTCAGGCAGGAAGATGATTGAAAGAATTATAATAAGCATGCAATTTCACTTTCCCAATGTGCTGTAAATATAACTACAGCCTTAGGGGCCAGTTTTTTCCCTAAGTCCTTAAGAAAATCAGTATATTTATGTTTTTCTACTATAAGTGTTAGTCCGCAGTGACATATAAATATTGAAGAAATCATTGCTTCACATCCTTTTGTTTCTTATATTATTCGATATAACAAAAAGCCTATGTAAATACATAGACTTCCTATATGTATATATGCTTATTTTTCGTGAACTTTTACTCATCTTTTAGCTTATCATGGGTTCCATCACAATATGGTGGATTGCCAGTATGTTTACAGGCACATAGATAAGCTGTTTCATCCTTTTCAGCAGTAAATGCCATAGGTGTAAAGGAAGTGCCTTCATGTGCACCATTACAAAATGGTTGTTTATCACTTTTTCCACATGTGCAGTAATAATAAGTTTCACCTTTTTTGAGTTCAACAGCTATAGGTGACTTTTGCGCTACTACAGGTTTATCCATATTATCTCTCCTCGTTAATGTGATTTCATTTTATTTTATACATAAAAACATACTTTATTCACTTGAGATGTGTTTTGATTGCATGATGGACGTAAACTAAAGCTTACCTTACATTTTAATCGCATTTCCATTTACCATCATCAAAAGAACATGAAGCGCTTGTACCATTGGTTTCAAAAGTTTGTAATTTATTTAATGGAATCCCTTCATCTTTTGAGATCCTGACCAATAGTTTTTCGATCTCCTCTTGTGACCTAACACCAGCAATAGCATACTTTTGATTAATAACTAGGGTTGGTACACTATTAACACCATAGGCCTGCTGCTTTTGCAGCTATCAATCCAGGTTTTGAAATAGGGAAATTGAAATCTGTTTGGTGCATTCCTTCAATATTGAAACGGTGCTCATCATCATTTTCATTTGCATGAGCCCAATGACCTAATACTTCTGGTTTAACAGCTTCCCGTGAGCCAAAGCTACGAATAAAGTCTTCGGCTTCCCATCCTAAGGCGAATGAGCGATGATTGAGCTTAATATTGTTATATTTTTTACTATCCGACGCATTCTTGCAGACATTGGGAAACAAAAACTACAGATAACATCATGAAAAAATTCTATTTTAATCATGGGCATATCCTCCTTATTTCGGATACAGTAATAATACCCTATTCGTTAAAGTAATATTCATCTAATGCCCCCTCAAGGTTTCAGTGATTTTTATAGGATTACCATATTGCAGCTGTCCTGATTTTAGCTTCATATTTTATTATGTTTGTATGCCATTTAAAAATAGAGGAATAGCTGCGTGCTATTCCTCTATTTCGTATACGTCTTTTTCCCATGCCTTCTTCATCACAGGATTACGTTTTATATATTCATCATTCTCTAAATCTTCTCTACAGGTACCCAAATTTCACAATAATAATCATCTGGGTTCTCTGTGGGTGGGGTATACATTTCGATGTTATAGTTTCCTGCAAGCTTATACTCCTTACAACTGGGTAACCATTCACTCCAGATTTTTGTGTTAACATCCTGCAATGATTTCGGCAATGCACCTCTACATGTAAATACTGCCCATGTTCCAGCAGGAATTACTCTAGTTTCATAACCATCAGGAATCTCATTCCACGGTAAATAGTTGTCTGCAATCAGATAATCAAATTTTTTCCCGTCACTATCCAT
>NZ_JAWLCK010000124.1:0-7219 GCF_041687175.1 Lutispora sp. | reverse complement strand
TTTTACAATATGGGCAGAATATATGAATCCTTGAGGGAATACAAGTTAGCGGCCCAGAGCTTTTTATCTGTGGTAAAAGGTGGAGAGAATGTAACATTGATAGATCCTGTAAGGGTCTACAATAAAGTGGCTAATCTTGTTCCTGATCTGGATAAGAGGGAGGAAATAGCCAAGGGAGTAATAGTATCCTTGAAGCTTAGGAATTATGGTGAAGTATTGACAATAGAGGATACAGATATGGATATTCTGGATACTGGATTTAGTGTTTCAGTTTATGACAGTAAAGATGGCAAGAAGCTTAGAGTCAGCTATGACAGGGAGACCAATGATCCTTATCATCTTATCAACAGTTTGTCTTGGAAGGTAGAAAGCGGCAGCACAGCGCTTTACAGAAGCAGCAGAGATAGTTTTACCATGGGCGTATTTGAGAACAATAATTATAAGATCACATTGACTATTAAATATAAAGGAAGCTTAGAAAGAGAAAGACAGACATATATATTAGTAACAAAAGAAGGATACAGGGAGTACAAAGGTGTAGATACCCTAAGACCAAATCAGCAATCCAGCAAGATATATGAAAATGCTGTCTATGAGCAGCTATTTGATAAGAATTTCAAGCTTTCCTATAGTGGATATTATGACAGATTTAATGTAATGTGGTCTATGGATAATCTGAAAAGCAGAATTATGACTGTGGATTACAGGGATTCGGGCAGCTCATTGCATCTGCTGAATGACTTGGATAAGGATGCAGGCATCAGAGCTAATCTAAGTACCCTGCTGACAGATAAGGACCTGAGGGGTAAGAAAGTAAGCATAAGATTCTGGGCAAGGAAGATAACATCCAAGGAAACTATGACTGTAAATGTGAGAGTAGGAAACAGGAATTATCCTTTCAGGGATTTTGATCTCCAATATAAGTGGAAACTGGTAACCATGGACTTTGATATACCTGAGGATGCAAAGAACTTTACATTTAGCTTGACAATTAAGCCCGGTGAAGAAATAAAGCTGGACGGATTTATAATAGTAGTAAAATAAAAGGGGGAGTTTATGGGTTTGAAGGAGAGCATTGGGGAAATTATCAGAGATTTTTTCCGCGCCTATGAGAGGGGAGATCTGGTTGGCATGTATGCATGTCTAACAACTGATTTTCAGAGGAGGGTACCTCTTAATTACTTCCGAATAAATGATAGATACAAGCAGGATATAGGTTTTTTGGAGAGTATCGGGCATATATCTATATCAGCAGATTACAGGAGTGCCTGTGCAGATGTGGAGATTATTTCCAACAACAAGAAAAGCATAATAGGCATAGCTTTGGAAAAGGATTTTGGACAGTGGCGTATTTTGCCTGATTCTGTATTTAATCAATAACGGCTTTTAAAGGCCGTTATTTTTTTCTCCCTTTTTTGTCGAAAGTTTATAGTTACTTTATTGATACATTTTATGCATAAATGTGGACTAATGGGCATCTAATGTATTGAACAAGCATATGTTTGTTCAATAATGAAAAGGGGGTATATTATGTTCAAGAAGCGCTTATCTTTGGTCTTAGCAGTGGTGATGATACTGTCAATGGTGTTTTCCACCGTATTTGCCTCACCTGACATTGGAAGCTATATGCCTGAGACCAGAAAGGAAGCCATAGAGGGCAGCCACAGAGGATATGAAGTAGATTCCTTTGAGAAGCCGGATATGTCAAATCCTTTTGGAGCGGTACCCACCAAAGAAGATAAGATTGAAGAACCTGTCTTACTTAAATCTTTTTCTCAGGATTTTGTGAGAACTTATGAAGATGATGGCTCTATAGATATCATAAGAGACAGAGAAGGAGATTTGACACCTGAGGATATGGTAGGGGTTAGGGAAATTGAAGAAAACCCCTATGGAGCCGTAAAAAGTGACAAAGTGATAGCAGATGAAGATGATGAACAGCAAATGATGGCCTTAAAGGCAGATCTTATGGACATCTTCCAGTCTGATGAGTATGGTACTAGAGCCTATGAGCATGTAGAATACCTATCAAAGGTAATAGGTGCAAGGCGTGCAGGCACTGAGAAGGAATATAAAGCAAGAGACTACATAAAGGAAGTATTAGAGGATATTGGATATTCTGTGAAGCTTCAAGGGTTT
Organism: Lutispora sp.; assembly: GCF_041687175.1. Classification (NCBI taxonomy): domain Bacteria; kingdom Bacillati; phylum Bacillota; class Clostridia; order Lutisporales; family Lutisporaceae; genus Lutispora; species Lutispora sp. The sequence continues at coordinate 5,080 of NZ_JAWLCK010000124.1, read as the reverse complement.
AGCCCAATTAATGTATCTTCCATGAACAGTGAATACATGCCTAAATTTGCTAGAGAACCAGAAGTTGCGCTGACTATAGAGGAAGACGAGGAGAAGTCAGTTACAGAAGAAGTATACGAAGAGCCTCCGGTATCCTATAGATACTACAATGTCATAGCAACAAAGCCTGGTTTATCCGATGAAGTTGTAATAGTAGGAGCCCATTATGATTCAGTAAGCTCAGGCGGCTCAGTAGGAGCCGATGACAATGCTTCTGGTGTAGGCATTATGTTGGAAGCCGCAGAGATATTGGCAAGTATGAATACACCCTATACAATAAAATTTATAGCCTTTGGTGCAGAAGAAATAGGGCTCAGAGGTTCCAGATATTATGTTGAAAATATGACCGAAGAAGAAATTGAAAATACTATAGCTATGATAAATCTTGACTCATGCATAGGCGGAGACTTTGCCTATGTATATGGAGGATTTGCAGATGACCCTGATGGAGGTTGGGTAAGGGATAAGGCTCTTGCACTGGCTCAAAATCTGGGATTGGATCTTAGGACCAATCCGGGGCTTAATCCTTATTATCCTGAAGGAACCACTGGGGATTGGAGCGATCATGTATATTTCAGAAGAGCAGGCATACCCTATGCATATTTTGAAGCCACCAATTGGGAGATAGGAGACAAAGACGGTTACGACCAGACAGTAGAATATGGACCAATAATGCATAGTGGTAGAGATAATCTGGACTTCATAGAAAGGGAATTCCCTGGAAGAGTGGAGGATAGACTTCATACCTTTGTCACCGTGTTGACAAATCTTTTGTTATGCATAGATGAGCCTTTATACCAGGGTATGGAATTAAGCGGAAACCTGGCCTCCATGACAGAGGAAAGGGTATTTGATGTAGCAGTTAATTTTGGATATCTGCCGGACTTGGATGAGCTTCAATGGACCTTTGGTGGAATACTCTTTGAAGAATGGAAGAAGGTAGATTACTCAGATGGTTCAACAATTGAAGATTCCTTTATAAAGTTTGAAACAGAACCATATCTGGATGGTTCAACAGTAAAAGCAAGGATCAAATTTGAATTACCTTTTGGCAGATTTGAAGATGAGAAATGGGTGCCTGTAGATACACTAGATAGAAGGCCTTATCCCAGGACCTATTATCCCAGGTTGTTGGGCACTTATGATCTTACAGTAACAGATGAGGATAGAGATGTTGCCATATCATCGCCCATAAAGCTAAATGCCTATGATAGCTATCACACATGGGAAGAATTAAAACCTGCCATAGATAAGATTATAGACAAGACCAGAGCAGGAAGATATATTGAGTATAAATCTTTAGGAGAAAGTATTGAAGGACGAGATTGCCACTTTGTGATTCTGGCGGAGAGTAAGGCTGCGGTAAATAAGTATTTGAATGAAATACTGCCTATGGCTTTAGAAGACCCGGCAGAACTTCAGAGAATGATATATGAAAAAGAGTTGTTAGACTATAAGATTCCTATATGGTTCAATAATATTCACCCCGACGAAGCACCGGGAACAGATGCTGTGTTAGGATTATTGGAAATGCTGGCTACCCAGAACAAGGTAGAATATGAGGATATAGAAATCAATGAAGGCAAGGAAGAAATTCCAAGCACAAAGAATACTGTAACACTAAGCGTTCCAGAGCTATTGGATAATTTCATATTCCTGTTTAACTTTACGGTAAATCCTGATGGAAGATACTATAATACTCGTACAAATGTAAACGGTTTTGATATAAATAGAGATTGTTCCTTCCAAACCCAGCCTGAGGCTGTGAATACAATCAAGGCTATAGTAGAGTGGAAACCCTTGACCTTCCTGGATTTCCATGGCCATGTGAAGGAATTCTTAGTTGAACCAACGACACCACCCCACGACCCCAATTATGAATATGATTTGCTGGTGCACAGCATGTTGGAGCAGGCTTATCTCATGGGCAGAGCAGGCATAGGAAGCACTAGATATGAGAGCTTCATAGTACCCAGAGAGGATTATGATAGTGGTTGGGATGATGCTTCTCCCGTTTATACCCCAATGTATGCTATGCATCATGGAGCATTAGGTCATACCATTGAAATTCCGGATATAAATGAACATTCTCATGATGCTCTTGTAGCTTGCGGTTTGGCTGCTGCAAAGTATGCATTGGATAATAAAGACAGATTATACAGGAACCAGTTGGAGGTATTTAGAAGAGGTGTAGAAAACATAGATGCTAAGGCACTGGTTGATCCTGAATTTGTAGACGGTAACGGTCAAGTAGTGGGAAGGCCCAGGGGAGACAATGCCAATTACTTCCCGGAATACTATGTGATACCCGTTGACGCTTCCATGCAAAAAAATATTCTGGAAGCCCACTTGATTGTAGATTATCTATTGAGAAACGGTATCCTTGTGGATGTTACTACAGAGGATGTAACCATAGGTGACAAGACATATCCAAAAGGCAGCTATGTAGTTGATATGCATCAAGCCATAAGAGGATATGCCAATGCCATACTTTCTGACGGTTTTGACATATCAACCTTCGATGATATGTATGCAGAGACAGTAATGAATTTCCCAGATGTTTGGGGATTTGACAGAGATATTATTAGAGAAGCTGGAGTGTTCCAAGGAAAAACTAAGAGAATATCCAGCGTATCAATGCCTGAAACAGGGACTCCAAATGCTTCAGATTACTATATCATAAAGAATAATAACAATGACGCAATAAGAGGCATAAATGAGCTTTTAAGAAAAGGCGAAAAGGTCAGCATGACCTTATCTTCGGGAGAAGATTATGAAGCTGGAGACTTTGTAATAAGCAAAAAAGCACTGTTTATGATAAAGGATAAATACTTTCTTGAGGTATTACCCTATGATGGAGGAAGCCTCATTAAGGATATTCCAAAGCCGGAGATTGGCCTTGCAGGCAGCGGAAACATAGAATTTGTACTTAGAGAGCTGGGCTTTGATTATTCTACATCACTGGCCAACAGCAATGTGATATTGGCTACCGGCTCTACTAATGTGAAGAGCTATATTGACAATGGAATACCTTATGTAGGTATAGGAGCCAACCCCATAAGGTTTGTGGGGACTAACGGCATTTTGGCAGTTAATCGCAGAAGCACCGGTTATGAAGGTCTTCTGAAATCAAAAATAGCAAAGGATAGCCTGATTAACTCAAATTATAAAGAAGAAGAGTATATACTGAATCCCTATGGCAGCGGAGTTTACTTCACTGCTGTACCAGATAATGTGAAGGTACTTGCCAGAGTTACCACCGATGACGATTATTTCAAGGCAGGTTGGTGGCCGGGCAGCGAGGAAGTAAAGGGAGCAGCTCTAGCAGTCCAGGGTGAATACAATAATACACCCATAACCCTGTTTGCATTCAACATAGCAAACAAGGGCCAGCCTAAACATTTCTTCAGAATGATGGCAAATGCCATATATACATCCCTGATGGATATTGATGAGGCTACAGGGGAAATGGAGCTAAGCAACAACAAAGCCTCCATGACAGAGAAGAGAATTATAGAGGCAAGATTCAATCTTGGTGAAGATGTAACAGCTGAGGATCTGGAGTGGACCTATGGCGGCAAGCCTCTGTCCGACTGGAAGAAATATGCTTCTGGAGGCTACAATGGAGATCCATTTATAAATGTTATAGAAGTTAAAATTGAAAGCGACAATACTGTAAGAGCAAAGATAGAGTTTGATCTACCCTATGGCACGAATGATTTAAGTGGAAGTGCCAGAAGAAGATATCCTGCTCTTATCGGTACTTACGACCTGGTTGCAAAGAATAAGAATACAGGCTCAATGGCAAAGGGAGCTATCAAGCTCAATGCTTATGACAGCTATCATACCTGGGATGAGATAAAGCCGGCTATCGATGAGATATTGCTGAAGGCTCAGGATGACAGATATCTGGAATACAAGGTTCTCGGAAAGTCTACGGAAGGCAGAGATATGCATCATGTGATTCTGGCAAAGAATAGAAAGGCTATAGACACTTATTTGAACAAAACCCTTCCATTAATGAAGGAAGATCCGGCAAAGCTGCAGGAAATGATAGAGAAGGGTACAATAGGCGATTACAAAGTGCCCATATTCTTCAATAATATACATCCTGATGAAGCTCCCGGCATAGATGTTATAATCAAATTATTGGAGAAATTCGCAACTGAGGATGTGCTTACCTACAAGGACTATGAGTCCACAAAGGAACCTATGACTCCTAACAGAGATGGAAGAAATGTGGAAAAACCGTCTACAGAAAGGATCATAAATATCGATGTGGACGAAGCTTTAAACAATGTAATATTCCTGTTCAACTTTACTGAGAATCCGGACGGCAGATACTATAATGTGAGACAAAATGTAAATGGATTTGATGTAAACAGGGATAATGGATATCAGACTCAGATAGAGTCAAGGTTGGTCACCGCCGAAATAGCAAAGTGGTCACCAATTTCAATGATAGACTACCATGGCTTTGTAAATGGTTTCCTCATTGAACCCTGTACCACACCCCATGAGCCAAACTATGAGTATGATCTTCTGATAGAGAATATGGTAGAGCAGGCTCATCTAATGGGAAGAGCGGGAATAGCCAATACCATGTATGAGAGCTATCAGATACCTTACGAAGATTATGCAGGAGGATGGGATGACGGAACACCTGCCTATACACCGACCTATGCAATGTTCCACGGATCAATGGCTAGTACCATTGAAATGCCGGATATCAATGAAGAGTCGCTGAATGCCACATATTTCGCTGGCCTGGCATGTGTCAACTATGTCATGACAAATAAAGACAGGTTGTTCCATAATCAGCTTGAAATATTCAGAAGAGGCGTAGAAAACATTGATGACAGAAGAGTGGATGCATATATGTTAAATGCTGCAGGAGATGCTATAGGAAGACCAAGAGGGGAAAATGAAAACTTCTTCCCGGATTACTATGTGATTCCTGTGGAGAAACCCCTCCAGAGAAATGCTCTTGAAGCTTACAACATAGCTGAATACTTATTGAGAAACGATGTGAAAGTAGAGG